>CAZAKW010000155.1:0-6771 GCA_964485835.1 uncultured Bacteriovoracaceae bacterium | reverse complement strand
CCAGGCCGCCTAACCCCTATCCTCTGGGTTACCTTTCTTGATGAGCCAATACGCCGCTGCGCTGAGCGGCGCTACCGGAGAATGCGGGATCGTCTATCTCCTCGGCCCAAACCGAAATACCCTGTTCGGGATAGGCTTCGGAAGCGGATCGAACCGGAAAATCTCCCCACCCGTCCGCACCCACTTCGACTCGGCCGGCGTGATTCCCACTTACATCCCGGAACAGCCGGACATCTTTCTCGGCGCGTCCCGTCCCGACGAACATCCGTTTCACTGACTTCGCCCGCCTTAAATCGAACGAATCCGTGATGACAACCGCAAGCGCCTTTGGGTGCTCGGAGGTTCCTTCCCGAGTCCACCCTACGACGTCCGGATTGTCGAAATAATCATGCTGACGCCCGTGCGCGTAACGATACCGCGCGCGAAGCAACACCCGTAGGATTGCGGAATGCCCTCCATATAGATCCAGATAAAATACGCAGGGATATCCATCCCGGCGCAGCAAGATCGCCGCATACGCTGCCGGCTTGAACCAATTCTCGGCTTGTCGAACACGTTTTGACGTAAACCGGTGCGTGTCGTGATTTTCGACAAACGGGACCGATAGATCCGGATCGGATTGGGTGAAGGTACCTTCGAAAAGACGCCGAAGATCGTAAGCTCCGCCTTCCGAGGCGATTTGCTTGAGGCGGGCCTGTAAACTGAAATCAAAAACCGAGACCAATCCTTGCGTCTTTGCGACGTAGTTTCGAAGCGCATCGGGATTCGAATTCCAATATTCAGCGACGACGAAGAAATTCCGTTTCGCTCCCTTTACCCACCTCGCCCAGTCCCGGACGAACTCAAATTGCATGTGTTTGGCGGCATCGATCCGAAACCCGTCGACTTGGGTTTCGCGCACGACCCAATCGCCCCAATGCATCAGATGCTTCCGAACTTCAGGATGGCGAAAATCGACATCGGCCATCATCAAATAATCGTAGTTTTCGAATTCCCGATCGACTTCCCAAGCCCATCCGCTTCGATCACCGCGCTGAAATCGGTAAATGGCGTCCTTTTCCTTGAGGTTTTGCGCCCAATCCACTCCGGAAAAATGCTCGAGACGCCACTGGAACTTCGAATATTGTTCGCGTCGTTCGGCGAAAAGAAATTTCGTCCAAGCCTCGATGCGGATCTCGGGGCCAACGGTACGATTCCGATGCCAGGGGTCGACGCGAATCGCATTTCCCGCCTCGGTCTCGTCGGCGCCCGAGGCATGGTTCAAGACGACGTCGGAAATGACCGAAAGGCCCGCACGGTGGGCTAACCGGATCGCACGTAAAAACTCCTTCTTCGTCCCGTACTTCGTGCGAATCGAACCCTTTTGGTTAAACTCGCCGAGGTCGTAAAGATCGTAAGGTGCGTATCCCGCATCGGTCGGCCCGAATGCGCCCTTAGTCGCCGGGGGAACCCACACGGACGAAAAACCCATTTGAAAGAGTTCTTCCGCATCCGCCGCAAGCTGATTCCAATGCAATCCGTCGGCGGGCAGGTTCCAGTGGAAATACTGGAGCATCACCTCGTTCTCATCGGCTAAAGCCGACGAGGACAATCCAAAAGTGAATCCCGCGATTAAACCACACCAAAGCCGCAAGCGTCCCCACATACCGAGGACTTATCACACGTTTCGCCGATGCTGGCGACGGACTACTTAATTTTTCCCTTAAGTTTCGACGCGGCGACGACCGAACGACGAACAGCGTCGATGGCGAGTACCGACGATCCCGTCGCTTTCGCGACCGTAGCTACGTCGGCTTTTAACTTAGAGGCGTCCGCCGCGCCTTTGCCCTTAAACTGTCCGAGAAATCCCTCGGTTTTCGTCGGGTAGGCATGGGGGCAGGACATCTCGACGACACGAACCTGCGAAACTTTTCCGGAATTAGCATCCACGCCGACAATCCAGGTGTGCGTGCAATTCGGCTCGTAAATTCCTTTTTGCACGAACGCGAATTTCGTCGGTTTCCCGCCCGCGCCTTTTGCGTAAAAGACGTCGAGGGGTTTACCCTCGAAGGCGAAACTTTTCTTAAATGCCTTTTTCGTCCCCAGCGTTCCCTCGATCGCTTTTCCAAGGGGTTCGAACTCGGTGGCAAACGCGCTCGTCCGGGCGAGTTCGACGGCGATGGCAGCGGCGGTAAAGAGGGAAGTTTTCGTCTTTGGTTGCATGTTCATTCCTCAAGCGGCTAACGGGCGATGGGACTACTTCGGAAACGGATATCGAAGCCTCGATTGTAGACGATTTGGTTCGTGAGATCCACATAGGCGAGCGAAGGATTTCGAATCGGATTCGAAATTTTCGTCAAGATCCCGGCGCCTTCAATCGCCGCTCCGACGACGAGCGCCGTGGAAAGAGCATCCGCTTCCGCAGCCGAACGTCCGGCGTAGAAACCACTTCGAACCCCTTCCGGCACGGCTTGCCCGCGAAATCGGAAATGATTGCCCTGCTCGACGATTCCCGAAACTCCGATCGCAATCGATTCGTCCGGGCGAAGGGCGAACTCCTGGCCAATCCAGTCGCCGTCCTCGTCACGGTCCCACGCCCACGAAAGTTCCCATGGGAGTCCGTTCGCGTTCGCTCCGCGCAAGATCCAACTCGATCCCCCGCAGTTCAAACGGTAATCCGTAAACCCCTCGCGTTCGATGAGCGTTCGCACGCCGTCAATCGCATATCCTTTTCCAATCGCTCCGAATCCAAGTTGCATTTCGGGGTTTCGCTTGCGTATTCGTGCGCCCTCGCGTTCGAGGTCGTCGAACGACAAACAACCTTTTGATTTCGAAAACGGAGAATAATACCCAGAGGATTCCACCTCCATGCGCTGGGCGATATTCAAGAGGGCTTCGAAG
This sequence comes from uncultured Bacteriovoracaceae bacterium, assembly GCA_964485835.1. Taxonomy (GTDB): domain Bacteria; phylum Bdellovibrionota; class UBA1018; order UBA1018; family UBA1018; genus JACMQW01. The sequence continues at coordinate 3,891 of CAZAKW010000155.1, read as the reverse complement.
TGGGTGGGACAATCAATCCACGCGCCCGGCAAGGAGCGATTAAATAGGCGCACGGGCGACGTCTCTCGAAATTCGGAGATCTCCGCTTCGACGGATTCCACCCAATCGTGGGCTTCCTCGAGAACAGAATCGGCAGCACGCATGCGCCCCGGTGGAACGACCACCTCAAAATGAAAGTCGGTCGCCATATGACGTTTCGATACGGTAAGCAGCGACGATTCACTCATGAAATTCTCGGCATCCGTCCGAGAATACCCGAGGCTACCGCTCCTGCGTAATCCAATTTATCACCGCGTCCACTTCCGCTTGGTTCATCCCCGTATTGGGATGGTTGTTCGAGCGGTAGAAAGGATACTGGATCAAGTTCGATGCGATCGGAGTCGTCAGATCCGACTGGATTTTCGCTTGGCTACAGCGTTCCGCGGAGCCCGCCGCGGCGAGCCGCCAACGATTGACGCCAGAACCGTTGCCGGTATGGCAATTCGTGCATCGGTTCGTGAGCATCCCATTAACCGTGGCGTTGAACGTAGCGAGCGCGTTACAGCCCGGAGAATTGGTGACTTGGAGCGATTGAAATCCAAACGCATAGTAAAGGCCGTCCGATTTCGACATCAAGCCTTCCGCGAACGAAACTCGGGCTTCAGCACCGGGAGCGACGATGATATCGACGTCGTAAAACGAAACTCCGAGGTCGGGAACGAAATCGTCCGGACTGGTCGGATCGATATTCGCGTCTGCGCTTTGAAAAATTCGGATGTTCTTCACCAGAATATAGTTCCCCGAACCGTTCTGGATACGAGGATTAAAAATTCGACCGCTGTTCGCTACCGCGGCGTAAGGATCTTGGAGGTCGTAGCGAAAATTCACGCCCGCAAGCCCCGGACCTGCGCCCGCAAGCGAGATCGTGCGATTATTCCCGCCGGCGCCCGTCATTTGCTGGACCGGGGTCAAGAATACGGGTGGCGTACCCGGATCGACGACCACGACTGGAGGAGGCATGTTGATTCCGCCGCCGCCACTCGGAGGCGCGGGCGCCGCATTTTCGGCCTGGGCCCATGATTCCATCGCGGCAATCCAGGCGCCTTGAGGAGCCGAACTGCATCCGCCGCAGTGCCCATCTTGAGACTTAATCACCAAAGTCGACGCCGCAGGATTGCTTTTACTCAGTCGGGTAAGGGCCGCCGGGTAAGCGACTTCAATCTGCGGAGCCGCGATGGTCGGCGTCTGCGATATGTGACAACCGGTGCACTGGGATTGAGTGATCAACGGATAAACCACGCTGCGAAAAGCGTCGATCCCGCTCGAAAGATTCACGTCGGCAGAACGGAGCGGATAGACGGCCATTGCCGCGTCTTCCAGTTTCGACATCCCGGGCATGAACGGTCCGCAAGCCGAGAACACGAGCCCGGAAAGGGCACCCAGCGCCAAGAGCACTCGACGCATTTCCCTTTTTTGGTCACCGCGAGGCGACTGAGGATTCGGTTCGATCATGGCTTCCTCCGACACGTTCCACCAACCTGAAGACGATGAACACTGATCGTCGTTTAACTTAAAAAACCTAAGCGATCATCGAGAGCTGCATCATCTGGGACACACCTCCCGGAATGATCGTTCCACGGGCGTTAATTGCATTCAGGAACTCCTGGGCGCTGGCGTCCGAGGTTTTCACCAGCCCAGCGAGTTGGCCGAAGGTGAGAACACTCGCGATACTCGCCATCTCGGCACGTTTGCCGACCAATGGATCCCGAGAGCTTGATTCTCCGCCACCATTCCGAATCAGGCCGTTATAGTAGCCTTGGCGACGGAACGTCGGCTTGCTCGCCGCGGCTCCCGCGCCTTGAACATGGAGAAAGAGGGACTGGCTTGAGGATCCCCGATCGCCCAAAGCGTTCGGGTTGGCGCCGTTTTGGTCCCAGCTGATGCCTCCGTCGGTATCAATCTGGAGAACCCCATTTTTACCGGTACAGATATGCGTCCAAGCCCAGAGCAAGATAAACCGAGCGATATAAACGTGGCGGTTATTGGCCTGATTGTTTCCACCGTTATGGTAGTCGAATCCACCCTCGACGATGTTAACGGCACCGAACTGCTGGTTTGCGGCCGCGAAAAAGAGCGCTTGATAACCAAGGTCCTTCCCACTCAGTCCGTTCACGGGAGCACGATTGCCACCCGTGAAAAGAGCCGCGTTAGCGCCGAACGCGGGATTCAACGCGAGGTTCGCCGTGTTCGGGTCGAATTTTCCCGCACCCGAACTGATTCCGGCTACGACGTTATTGAGGTACTCTTGCGAACCGACGCGCCCGACGAGTTTGCTCTTCTGCTCGTTCGTAAGTGCGCCTACGGCCTTATTCATCGAAGCCCCCATGACGTTCGTATTCAACGAACCACTTTGCAGACTCGCGGCCGAAACCATGTTGTTCACGCTGCCACCGTAGCGAAGAATCGAAAAATTATTACGCAAGCTATCGATGCTCCGGTCACGAGCCGCATCGCCGCCCACGTCGGAAAGATACCCTTTTCGAAGCGAACATTTCGTTCCGAAAAGCGTCATCACGTTCACCGGATTATCGTCGGTGTCGTCGCCTTTGGGGCAAGCAATCTGCGAACCGGAAAGGCGGCTCAAGATTTCCGTCGTCATCGCCGCGTTAAACATCCGTGTCGCAGTAATACCGTTCGCGTTCACCTCGCCACCGTTGATTAACGAGGTATAAAATGGATCCGCCGTATTGAGATAGATCCCGGAAATCGCCGTCGTATTCACTCCGTTTGCGGCGCGAGTTCCGAGCGCGTTACTATCCCCCACTAAGGGATTCCCATCCGGGCCCCAGGCGTATGCCATCCGAGCCGTTCCGTTACCACCGGCAAGGCAAAGCTGGGTATAACTGGTCCCGAGCGGGGCAACGCTACAACTCAAGGCGGCCGCGCGCGCTGGATTCGACTTCAAGAGCGAAACCACCGAAGGAAGCACGGTGAGCGAGCCGATGCTTGCCAGGCTTTTCTGGAGGAAAGCACGTCGAGAGACTTCCGTCTGCGCTTCGTGTGGCTTACCTTCGATGAGATCCTTGGACTTTTTATTGATTCTGATAAGCATCGGAAATTCCCCCCGGAACGACGCGATTAAAAACGCGAAAAACGAACACTCAGTTGTAAATCTATTGAACCATATAATCCGGCGACAGCGCCATTGCAGTGCAAACCGCATGGAAAGCCGCTTCGTTTTTGACGTTCTGGCCACCGTCTTTCGCCGCCAAAACTTCGTCTCGTAACGTCGTCAGCGCCGCGGACTCGGCGGGCGTCAGTTCGGTCCGCCCCCAAAGGAGCTGCGCGAGTTTCGTTACGGAATTGTTCCAAGCGCCGGAGTTCGCAGCCGCCGAAAGCGGAGCGTTGTTCTGAAAAGCGCAAAGTCCGCCAGCACCCCGATCCGCGGAGCACTTATCCGTGCACGCGGCCGTGTAGAGTTTCGCGTACGCAAAGACCGACTGGTCGTTTACGTTCGAAGAAACACCGACTTCGGGAAGGTTGCCGGAGACCGAGGTCGACACATTTCCCAACTGACCATTGGCCGGATTAATGCCGAAGAGTTCCGAAATCTGCGTCACGCCGACTTGAAAATTCGGGACCACGACCGTACCGACGGCCGCTCCGTACTCGACTTCTTTGAAGATCACGCCCTCTTGGGCGAAGTTGACGGTTTTCGACATCCCGTCCGCTAGATCTTTAGGAGCGCATCCGCTCGCAATAAGCCCGCATACGACGATCCCCGACATGCTGGCTAAGATTCTGTTAAAATTTCCCATGCTTCCCCCTGTTGATCCCCGAAATACAATCTATTCGTTCTTCCCCAAGAACTTCGTCCGTTTGCTTATTTACCTAAGCATTCCGGACGGACAG
>CAZAKW010000154.1:0-6771 GCA_964485835.1 uncultured Bacteriovoracaceae bacterium | reverse complement strand
CCGGGCGCTCGTCCGGAAGTTAAACCTACCCGACGAAATCATGGAACGGCCCGTTTTGATCGTGAACATCGGCCACGAACGAACGACGATTTATGCCCAACACCAAGGCGTCCCGTTGCTCTGCCGGGAAATCCCCTGGGGCGGACGCGAAGTGAATGTTCTCCTTTCGAACCGCTATGCCCTATCGGTGGATGCATCGGAAAAGACTAAGATCGACAATGGTTTTGTCCTGCCCCTTTCCCAGCTCGGCGGCGTTTCGGAGCAACAAAAAGACTTCTCCGAGACGGTCTACGAAGCTTTACAAACCCTCGTCCGCGATATTCGCCAGGCGGACCTTTCGTGTAAGAATCTTTCCGGGCAACGAGCCGGCTCGGTTTACGTAACCGGAGGAACGTCCCTCCTTCCAGGCCTGCCCGCCGTCATCGCCGAAGAGACCAAGATCCCGTGTCAGACCCTGCGCGCTCTTTCGTCGGTAAAAAGCGGGGTCACCTACAGCGAGGAAACCGATGCGAAGTTCGCATTGGCCGCCGGCGCCGCCATCGCTTACGTGACGAGCGAACGGCCCTATTTGATCAATTTCCGGAAAGGCGAGTTCGCCAAGAATGCTCGCGGGGCGGATATCGATCTCTCGCTCTTCGGAAAGCCGTTGAAAACGCTCGCCCTCTCCGCCGGGATTCTGTTGGCGCTGGTCGCGGGCGAGTCGGTACTTTACGCGGAGAAAATCAAAACCACGAATAAGCAGCTCGAAAAGACGGTGAAAGGTTTTTTCGGCACCCTCTCTCCTTCGGCGGTTCGGACCTACCTTTCGAATACAACGAGCCTGAAACGCAACATCGACGCCGAACTTACCAAAGAGCGCAACCTGGTGGCGCTCCTGGCACCGAATCCAAATTCACCTTACGAATTCCTTCGCGAGCTGTCCTCTTCGATATCGAAAGACGTCGTGACCGACTTGATGAAGTTCCACGTCGGGTCGAGCGCGAACAACGAACCCTACAGTAGTCCGGGCGTCGCGCACCCTCCTGTCGAAATGGAATTTTGGGTGAGCAACTCGGGGGTCGCGGAGGCGCTCGGGCGTTTACTCGAGAGCAAGCTTAGAAATTACGAACGGGGCCCGCTCGAAGAAGTCTCCGGAAAAGGAACGACGAAACGGTTTAAATTCGTCGTTCGTGGGGAGGTCGTTCGCGATGGAAAATGAATCTTTTGTCGCGACGACCTGGCGAAAATTCTCCGACCAAGTCCAAGACCAGGTTTGGTTCCAGCAGCTTAAGGCGAAGTGGGACGAGCTGGACGCGCGCTCAAAGACCGGCCTCAAGTACCTGGGGTTGTTCGGTAGCGCGTTCGTCCTGATCGGCGGCGTCGCTTACGGGCTGATCTCAGTCAGCGATCAGAAGCGCGAGATCGACGAAAAACTCGCCCTCATCCAAAAAATTCAAAATGCCCAGGACGAACTCCGAAAGCTCAAGGAAGTGACTTCCCGAATGTCCGGCGACAGCGCCCAACCTTGGAACGTCTATCTCCAGGAAAAAGCAAGCGCGGCGGGGTTGGATCCGTCCAGCGTGAACGTCGGTGATGAGATCGCGATCAATCCCGGGACGCAGCCCAAGGCACGCGATCCGAAGGCCAAGATCCCACCCGCGGCGAACCCCCTCGACCCCGTCGAAGTGGTGATCGGAACGGCGATCAAAAAGATCAATGTTCGCCAACTTGCCCGTTACGTCCACGAGATCGAAAATGGCGGACGCACGGTCAAGGTGCGCCGGCTTGAAGTCGACACCCACCCCGACGAGAGCGGTTATCTCGACGCAACGATCGTCGTTTCCGCTTTCACGATGCCGTCGGCAAATTAGGAGTTTTTATGCACGCCGAACAAACTGCTTCCGAGACCGGGGAAACAAATTCAGGCGGCATTTTGCGCTGGCTCGGGTTCTCGTGCTTGTTCGTCCTTTGCCTCCTTTTATTCACCGTCGCGAAGCTCCCACAGCCGAAGATCCACGCCTGGGTTCTCGGCACGCTTAATCAGCAAACCCTACCGATGGGATTCGAAATCGCCGCGGACGAGGGAAAAATCCAGCTTGGGTGGGGACTCGTTTACGAGATGAGCGGCGTGCGGCTGACGAAATTCGAGAATCAAAAAACGCTCCGTTTTTCGCGCCTCGAAGTGAGTCCCAGTTTGATTGGCCCGCTCCTCAAGGGAAAACTTGGCGGCGCCGACTTCCGGCTCGAAGAAGGCGCGGGCGTGATCTCCGGCGGCGTAGCGGTCGGGAGCGGCAGCTTCAGCTCGAATCTCCAGCTGGAGGGCGTAAATCTTGGCCGGATGGGTATCCTTCCGTTTGCGACCGGTTTGGAAGGAACTGCGGATCTCCGAGGTACGGTCGACCTCGCAGGACCCACGAATCTGCCATCCGCGCTCACGGGGCGCGCGAACTTGAAATTAAACAAGTTAGTGATCGATGCCCAGAAGACGATGGGATTCGATATTCCTCGCACGGCGGTCGGCGAAGCCACGGTCGATATCCTCATCGACGGCGGAACGGCGACATTCACGAGCGTGCGTCTCGGAAAAGCGGGCGGCAGCGACGATCTTTTTGCCGATGTTACCGGCAGCATCAAGCTTGAAGATACCCTTCCCCGCTCGACGGCTAATCTTCGGGTGAAATTCGGATTCTCCGATCGGTACCGCCAAGAGAAAACGATCTCGCTCGTCGAGTCCCTGATCGGGATGTTCAAGCGCACTGACGGCGGCTTCGGCCTTCGTTTGGCCGGACCCCTTTACGCGGTCCAACCTTCGCCGGATCCCTGAGGCGAACGATGGTGGACGAAGGATTCGAAGCTGAACTTGAAAAGATCGCGCGCGAATTGCTCACGGACGCTCCGGTGCGGCTTAAAGAATCGATTCTTTACAGTTTGCTGGGACCGGGGAAACGCTTGCGTCCCAGGATCGTGCTCGCGGTCGCGAGAGTCTTAGGCCTTCCCTCCGACATCGGCGCACGCCTGGCGGTTGTGGTGGAAATGGTCCATGCCTATACTTTAGTCCACGACGATCTACCGGCAATGGATAACGACGACTTTCGCCGTGGGCGTCCGACTAACCACAAAGTTTACGGCGAGGCGACGGCACTGCTTGCCGGCGACTCTCTCGCTTTGCTTGCGGTGGACGCCCTCCTTCCGCTCGCGGGACGCCTACCTCCGGAACGTTTTTCCGCGCTTCTTGGCTGCCTTTTAGACGTGGCGGGCGCCCGCGGCGTCATCGCCGGCCAAGCGCTTGAATCCACGATCCAGCGGACCGGTCCCGTGGAAGACCTTTGGGAAATTTTTCGTCTCAAGACCGGGGCGCTCTTCCGAGCGGCGATCGAACTTCCGGCGATTGCAGCCGGGTCGACGAATCCTAGAAACTTAGGGGCTTTTGGCGAAGCGTTCGGGATTGCGTTCCAAATCGCCGACGATCTTGAAGACGATTTCGAGGCCGCCCGCTCGACTCCTCATCACGTTGCGGCTTATCTGAATCCGGAAGTCGCTCGTTCAGAGGCGTTGGCGTTACTGGAGAGCGTCGAAGCCCGACTCGGCTCCGGAGGAAGCGAAATCCTTTCCGCCGTGTCGCCTTTTACTTCCGAACTTCGATTCAAACTGCAAAAGCCCGTGGGAAACTCATGAGCCGGCCATGCCTTCTTTTCGTGATCGATCCTTGGGAAACGCTGGACCATGCGAACGACACCACCCTTCGGCTCGTCGAAGAAGCGATCACTATGGGCGCAGATTGTTTTTTGGCCGAAAGTCGTTCGATCGGACTTGATCGCGGAAAAGTTCATGGCGAAACGAAAAAGGTGATCTCGATAAGCGCTCCCCGGACCCGCGACCAGATCCGGACGGGGCCTGCGCGATGGCAGGAGCTCAAATCCTTTGACCATATTTTCTACCGAACCGATCCGCCGGTGGACCTCGCTTATCTTCTTCCCCTCCAGTTGATCGCTTCGATCGAAAGGAAAAAAGGAAGGGCCGGCCCCCGGGTACATGCGCCCGCCGACACCTTATTCAAACTCAATGAAAAGTGGGCGCCCGTAGCTCTGGGCGCTTTATTCCCGCCTAGTCTTGTCTCCGCCTCGATCGTTCGGCTAACGGCTTTTCTCAAACGTGAGAAGCGGGCCGTGCTCAAACCCCTCTACCTCGCGCAGAGCCGCGGCGTGGCGGTATTATCCGCGAACCGTGGAAAGCTGGCGGAAGCCAAAAAGCAGCTCAAAATCGCGACCGATTCCGGCCGTATTCCCGTGATTCTCCAACGTTACCTTCCCGGGATCATCCGGGGCGAGACGCGGCTTTGGTTTATCGAAGGGCGGCTACTGGCCGCGATTCGGAAAATTCCTAAGGCCGGGGAATCAGTGATCGATATGGACCGCGGGGGAAGTCTTGCGCGGGCAAAGCTGTCGGCGCGAGACCGGGCAGCGACAAAGAAAGTCGGCGCCTACCTTCGCCGCCACGCCATTCTTTTCGCGGCCGTCGATCTCATCGACGGAAAAGTCACCGATTTCAACCACACCTCTCCGGGACTTCTCGTGGCGATGGAAACACTTCTCCACCGAAACCTCGCGCGCGAAGCCCTGCGCCCGATCCTAGGTTAGATCGAATAGAACGCCCGACGCCGGTCGCGCGCGGTTATCGATTCTCTCAGGGAGAAGATCGTGGTCTTTTCCACTGTTTACGAAAAGCCATCAAACCCACGGGATCGTCGGTGATGATGCCATCCACTCCGTAGTCGGCCAGACGTTGCCACAGCTCCGGAGTATTCGCGGTCCACGGGACCACCTGCAACCCGGCCTTATGGAGCATGAGGACGTCCCGCTGGGTCAGCCACCGTTCGTTCAGCGAAATCACCTGGACCTTGACGGCGTTCGCGACTTCTAAAAGCGGCCGCGAAGGCCTCTCTTCGAGCAAGGCCGCGGTCCGAATCTTCGGTTCGATTTCGCGGAGCAGACGAAGGATCCGGAAGTCGAAAGACTGGAGCGTCGTTCGGTCGAGGACGGAGTGCTTACGAAGCGCCTTCAAAATCAGTTTCGCGAAGAGTTGTGGCGTCGGATAAAGTTTCGGGTGCTTTTCGTCGAGTTTGGCTTCGACATTCAGCCGAACGACCCGGGCGTGGGGATTGGGATCGGAAGCAAGCCACGCGAGGAATTCGTCGAAGGACGGCATTCGCTCGCCGGGCTGAGCGACCTGGGTCGGAAAACGCGGATGGACGAGCGACCCGCAGTCATGGCGTTGGAGTTCCTTCAGCGCGGTCGCCCGAACGACGACGGGTTTTTGAATCGGTTTGCCGCCGGGGGCAAGGCAAATCTCCCGGTTCAAGACCGCGTCGTGCCCGATCACGAGTTGATTGTCTTTGGTCACAAGTAAATCAAGTTCAAGGACGTCAACGCCAGCTTCGAGCGCGTACTTGAAAGCGGCCAGCGTATTCTCGGGCCGCATCGCGCGCGCGCCGCGATGGCCTTCCACGTGAAACTTCGGTTCTTCCGGCTTTCGCGGCGTCGCACACGCGGATAACGCGACCGTACCGAGCAAAACCGCTGCCCAGGGCTTCGTCTTAAAAGGCATAGCGCGCTCCAATATTCATCGAACTTGAGTAAAGACGGCTTTCACGCGTCGGTTTCAAAGGATCTTCGTCGCGAAAAGAGCGCCTGAGTTCCGCCGCGGCACTCCACTTTCGCGTGACGGCGCGTTCGTAACCGATTTTCGCGGTGAAGACGTAATCGCTGTAGACCGAAAAGAATCGGTTAGCCGCGGGATCCGTCACGCCGATTTCACCGCCGACATAAGCACCGGGGAGCTTCGAGCGCCAAAAGTAAAAATCCATCACGCCGGCAAGCGCCGTGTGATTCTCCGTCTGGCCGCCGCTCTTCCGCCGGGCGTCCTCGTGGATGTGATAATAACGAACGCCCAAGTCGAAAGCGGAGTCCGGAAGCGGAAAAAGGACCGCCATGCCGACGCCGTTGCCTTGTCGCTTCTCGGCACGTTGGGACCCGAACGTGCGATGGTATTCGACACTGAGCCGGGTAAGACGCTCGGCGAAAGAAGGCGTAGGGACGCTCTCGTCAGCGGCTCCAGTAGCCGCGAAGATCGCCGCCGCGAAACCCAAAAGTCGACTCGTTCGCGTGAAACTCATCGTAAGACACCTTCCGGCTAGGAAAACCGCTCGTTCGAGCGAGTCTAGATTCAAAAGCGGAAAAACCGAGTCGGGTCGAATTGAGAAAGCTCCTTCAAACGATCGACGATACTCCGCAGATCCTTCGAAGCTTCGGTCGACGGCGCGGTTACCGCCGCACCCGCAGTCGTAGCCGCACCCGACTTCATCTCGCGAAGACGCTTACGAGCGCCCTCGATGGAAAAGCGCTCCACGTAAAGAAGATGTTTGATCAGCATCAGCGTCTCGACATGCTTCTTACGGTAAACGCGTTGTCCGGATTTGGATTTAGACGGACTCACCGAGGAAAATTCGGTCTCCCAGAACCGCAGAACGTAGGGCTTCACGTCGAGCAGCTCTGCGACTTCGCCGATCCTGAAAAAAAGTTTCTCTGGAATCGAAGCCAACGACTCGCCCAAATCGAACGACGCTAAAACCTCCAGGGCTTCGGACCTATCGCCGGCTTCCTCTTCGGAATAGGCGAGCATCGCTCCTCCACCCTCGATCACCGGATCAAAGCTCGACAGCAAGTCGTCGTCCGTAAACAAACCCGAAGGATGGCCCGATTTCGACTCCGACATGGACTTCAAGTTCGTCTGTGG
>CAZAKW010000153.1:0-6772 GCA_964485835.1 uncultured Bacteriovoracaceae bacterium | reverse complement strand
AAACGCATTCAAGGCACCCTTGGATGCCGCGTAAGGCGCCATTCCCGTCGCGGGGACCTGGGTCGCGATCGAACTGACGAAAAGGAGCGTGCCGGTTTTTTTCTTTTTCATCGCGGGTAGGACGGCTTGGGCCACGTGGAAAGCAGTCGAAAAATTCGTCTCCATCAGAAATTGGAAATCTTCCGAGGAAATTTCTTCCGCTAAACTCCACCGAAAGCCGCCCACACAATGGACGACGACGTCGAATTCTTGGTCCTTCAACTTCTCCGAAGTTTGCTCGCGTTGGGACAAATCGATCTCCAGCCATTCGACTTTCGGCCGATCCGACGGTATCCGTCCCGGCGAGGCCACGGCGGTCACACGATCGGAAGCGGCAACGAACCGAGATACAACGGCTTGTCCTAACGCGCCTCCGGCGCCGGTAATCAGGACTTTGCGTGGGGTCTGCATAACTTTTCCTGTCAAAGGGGTGGCGGAGAAGATGGCGACCCCGGCAGGATTCGAACCTGCTACCACCCGCTTAGAAGGCGGGTGCTCTATCCAAATGAGCTACGGGGTCGCATCTCATAGTTTTAGAACACGAAGCTTTCGGCCTTTCAAGAGAAGGACTAGACTAAAGGTCGGATGCCGCTATTCGATTTCCGCTGCGAAAATTGCCGTTCGACATTCGAAACCCTCGTTGGCCACGACGATTCCGAGGCCGTGGCGTGTCCCCATTGCGGGCAGTCGGGGGCTCGCCGCCAGATCGTGCGTTTTCGGGTGGGAGGACGAGGAGACCTCCGGGAAAGCACGGAGTTTCACGGCTGCCATCCGGCCGAAGAGGCCCACACGTGCCACTCTAGCTGCGGACATCGAAAGGCATCGGATTCGCCATGAACGCCCAGCCGACGCCTTCCGGCGGCCAGAACCCATTTCTAGTCGTTTCTGACTTCGACGATACGTTGAAAATTTCCTACACGACGAATCGGCTTCAAACGGTGTTCCGGGGACTTTTCGCGAAACAAGCCTATGCCGGGATGGCCGAACTTTATCAAGAGTGGACCGGGGATCGACCCTTCGTCTTGTTGAGTTCCTCACCCAACGCGATCCGCGGCAAGATCAAGCGCTTTCTCGATCGCCATGAGTACCCGCCGCGGGAAATCTTGCTTCGAGACTGGATTCGGCAAAAAGACATCCGCCTCTACAAGACCACTGCAATCAATGCGATCGCAAATCGACCCGAAGCCGGTTTTATCTTCGTAGGAGACGACGCGGAATATGATCCAGAAGTTTTCGCCGGATTTCGCGATCGGCATCCCGACCGAACGCTTGCGATTTATATTCGCCGAATGCGGGGTCGACCGCTGCCGGAAGGCGTGATTCCCTTCCATTCCGCTTTTGAGATCGCACTTTCCGAGTTGGTAGCGGGTCGTCTCCGGCTTCCCCAAGCAACCCGCATCGGAAAAGCGATTATCGATCACGGCGAATCGGACCATATCATCCCGTACTTCGCGTCGTCGCCGATCGATATCGCAATCCACGAGAAGTTCCCCACGCTTGAAGCCGTGATCGACTCGCTGAATCTGCGATACGATCAGATTCGTCGCGTAAGGAAGACTCGTTGAAAGAATTTCTCGTCGCCCACCCCGTTTACTTCGAAGTGGCGCTAACCACGGTCTCGGTATTCGCGGGCACCTTAGGAGCGCTCCTGGGTTTAGGCGGGGGCATCATCCTGATCCCTTTTCTTACTCTGGTGATGGGCATTCATATCCATTTCGCCATCGGCGCAAGCCTGGTCTCGGTGATTGCCACGTCCTCGGGCGCGGCCGCCGCATACGTTCGTGAGCGGATGACGAACACGCGAGTCGCAATCTTCCTGGAAATCGGGACGACCCTCGGTGCCCTGACGGGGGTCGCGATCGCCTCCTTTATTCAAGCGGAAGTGCTCTATCTCTTGTTCTCCGTTTTACTCGCTTGGTCCGCCTACGCGATGCTGAATCAGCGCAACGAAGGACGCGGTCAGCGCTTGCTCCCTCCGGATCGCATCGCTGATCGACTTTCGTTCCATTCGACTTACGTCGACGGGAAGGAAGAAATTCCCTACCGAGTCGCCCGCAGCCGCCTGGGCCTCGCGATGATGTATGGGGCCGGTTGTGTTTCGGCGCTCCTTGGAATTGGGAGCGGGGTTTTAAAAGTACCCGCGATGGATCAAGCGATGGGCATGCCCATCAAAGTGTCATCGGCGACCTCGAACTTTATGATCGGGGTTACGACCGCGACAAGCGCGGGGATCTATTTTATGCGCGGAGATATCATCCCTGGCTTAGCCGGTCCGGTCGCTCTAGGCGTGCTGATTGGAGCGCAGATCGGCAGTCGTTTGCTCGGGCGCTGGAGTGGACAAACGATCCGTAGAATCTTCGTCGTCATCTTAGGAATCGTATCGTTTCAAATGGGAGTCCGCGGTGTTCACTCGCTTTTCACACCCTAAGCCCACCGGAAATCGCGAAGACGTTTGGCTTTCGCGAGTATTGCGCGGAGGGGTCAATCTTTCCCTCTTCTTGGTATTCATAGGGTTTCTGATCAATTTTTTTACGTTCCAGTCCTGGTTCGCCGATGGCGAAATGCTCGAGCTTCTTTCGGGCGGCGAATCGCTTCGTTCGATGCCACCCCAAAGTCTCCGCGAGTTCGCAGACGGCCTGCTGGCGTTTCGGAGTTTAAGCTACGTCCAGGCCTCGGTCGTGATCCTGATCCTGCTTCCCGCGGTGCGCGTCGGCCTTTTGCTTGGCAGTTTCTTGAGTCGACGGGACTGGGTCATGGCTGTTTTCTCGACTCTGGTTCTTGTCTTCATGTCGATCGGTACAGCTTTGCGAATCGTGCACTAGGCGGCCAGTTAACATTGTTTGACCCCGGGGCTGGCTCCCCGGCTCGCCGGCACTCGCGGTAACCTCGCGCAGTTAAATCCATTTATTCCTAAGGATTCCTTAAGCATAGGCGTGATCAACCTAAAGGGATCTCCAGTCGCCGAGAACCCGGAAAACGCCGATCCTTGCGGTATGGAGAATCCGATTCTCGCCATCACCGAACTCGAAGACGTCCAACAACGATTTGTTCGGCAGGTCGAAGCGATCTATTCCCGTCTGATCGGGCAGCAACCCGACATCGCAATTCCCCAACCCGATCGTATCGTCCGTCTAATCGAACGCTGTTCGTTCCGAATGTTTGAAGAGCCAGAAGACTACGAGAATAATCCGCGCGCAAAAGAATATAGTCGGCATATCTCGTCGACTTTCGGTGACTATGCCTACCGGGTTTACTTCAACACCTTTTCCAAACGAATTTATGTCGATTTGAATCGCGATCGAATCTCGTTGATTTGTCTCGTGGCTGAAACCGAGGTCCTCTTCCTTTGCGAGCTGATAAGATCGATTATGGTCGCAGATCCTCGGCTATTCGGTTGAAGCCCTCGAACCGGAACGGCTTGCGCCACTGGTTCCTAAGACCAGCACTCATCGGGCAATTCGATAACTAGGCGCCCGAGGTTTCAGTTGAGCCATGTTTTTGACGCTCATGACCCCCACGAGAACGACCGAAAGGTATCGTGATGGCCTGTGTTCGTTTGGATCACTTTCTTTCCGGGCTAGTCCCCCTTCTGTCTTCTTTGCTTCTAGGCGCGGCGGGGTGCGCGACTCCGCCCGCTACCTTAGGAACAGTCGGCTCGTTAGCGAGCGTGACTCAATCCGATCGCATTCCTTCAAGCGATGAATTAATCATCCGGCCCGCGGAACTCGAGCAGGCGATTCGAGATCGCCGGAGCCAAGTCGAAGAATTTCGATTTTTACAGGAATACGGAAGTAAGTACGGATTTAAGATCTACGCCGCGGGAGGCACGGCGGTGGGGTATGGGAGCTACGTCCGCCAACACCTTGAGAACGAGAAGTTAAAGCGCCAAGGAAAGTCGCCCAAGTATTTCGAATCACGGTTTGAATATGACTACTGGGATATTTACCGCTCAACTCAAGATGCGGACATCGTCATCGATCTTGGGCCTAACTCAACCCCCGAAGAGCACGAGAAAGCGGCCCTAGCGCTGGAAGCGGTGTTGCGTGAAAAATTTGGACATTTACAAGGAGAAAAATCGGTTTGGGAAGTTCGGTTCTTACGCCTAGACAGAGGCCAGTGGGGAGAGCCAAGCCACAAAGATGCGCTCTTGGGCTGGAACTTTCAGAACCAACATACAGATTCCTACTCGACGGGACTAATTGAGTTAACCAAACCCCTGCCAGGCGAATCCGCCATTCGAGATGTAAAATTATGGGACGGCGATAAAAACCCATTCTTGGAGGACCTCGCTGAAGAAAGTATCCGATTTTACCTAGAACCTAGTCATCCAAGAACGCTTCGGGCAGCCAAAGGGATGAATCCAGAAATCTTGTCCGTGATTCGTTTCTATACGAAAGCGTTTCAGTACGGAGCGAAAATTCGACCCTTAGAAGAAGCCAAAACCTTGCCTTTAATTCGAGGATTTGACCCCGATCAAGCACCAATCGAGAGTTACATCGCCAAGCAGATTCGCAATAACAGCCTCAAGCTCTATTTGCATGCTGTGGATGTGTGGCGAGCAAGTCAGAAGCTTGAACAAGTCGGATTAAAAGAAAAACTGATTCGTTACGGGAAGCGAATTGATGCACCTAATGCGAAAGCCCATGAGCGCCTTTCCGTGTGGCTGGCACGCGAGCCGTTGCCTAGTCTCCCGTTGGGAAGTGGGAAGCGACTGACTGCCGCTGATACTTACGCGGGCTACCGGCCCAGCTTTAAAACGGCAAGCGAGCTTGGCATTACCGTTGTCGCGCACGAAACGGAGCATTTTCTTGCGTACGAGAGCATTACACGAGCGGCTAGCGGATATCCAAACGTATTCCAATCGATCGATGCCCAGACCGGACAAGCAGCGACCTACGGCGATGGTTGGTATACGAAGATCGGGTATAAAGGAGCGAAGAACACAGGATTTACGGTTCGATCGCAAGTCCACCCGCAGGCGGTTGAGGGAATTGATTTCTTTTTACAATCAGATCTGAACTTCGCCATTTTTCGCAATCGCACGCCACTAACAATCATAGAAAAAAGTCTTTCGATATCGCCACTCGACTACGTCCGTTTGATTTTTTCTCCAGATGGCATTGATAAAACAGAGCTCGGATTTCTTGAAAAATTATCGAGAAAAGTGGAATCAAAAATCAACCGCCTAGATAAAACTGATTTAAGTCAAATACGCGAAGAACTTCATAAAAATATTAAACGGATGAATTCAACCAGTGTGGACATTTGGTTTAAGCTTCCAGTTTCGAAATATTTTTCAGAATTTACCGAGGAACTGATTACTGAAGGGTCGGTAGACGAATATTTTGCCATTCACATTCTGTCTCAGCCACAGTGGTCAGATCGCCCAGACTGGGTTGAAAAGCTCATTAAGCGAGGCGCAGTCGATAAACAGATCGCCAGGTATGTCTTGTCTCAGGCCCATTGGGCAAATCACCCGGAATTGGTGAAAGAACTCATTCGGCGAGGAACGGTCGATAATCAGATCATCGGACATATCTTGGTCGAGGGCCATTGGTCGCATCACCCGGAATTAGTGGAAGAACTTCTCAAACGCGGTACGGCCGACGGTATGATCGCCGCATATATATTCTCCACTCGCCATTGGTCGAATCACCCGGAGTGGGTGGAAGAACTTCTCAAACGCGGTACGGCCGACGTACAAATCGCCACATCTTTATCTAAAAGACATTGGTCGAATCGTCCGGAATGGGTGAAAGAAATCCTCAAGCGGGGTAGGGCCGACATACAAATCGCATCAAATGTATTAAGCATGGCCTACTGGCGAGATCATCCGGTCCTTCGGGCAGTCGCCCGTGGGAATACGCCAACGGTGGAAAATCTACGTGCCGGAATTGAGAATGGAGATTTCGATCGCGAGTTAAAGAAGTATCGGACGCTGCAAAGGAAGCTTGATTGTAATGCTCTGCTAAATGCCCTCAACTAGATTCGCCATCCGAGTAGCGACCTCGCAGCGGATCGCCCATACCCTACTACAACTCAAAGGAAGCCAGGCGAATCAGCTCTCTTCCGGCTTTGCTCGATAAAACTTCCTTCCGGTAAGCGAGAAAAATTTTATCGTCATAGGTGGGTAAACTCGAATCATAGGGAATGAGATCGGCTCCATCCGCCTTCGCAACCCGTTCGGGCAGGATACCGATTCCCTGTCCGCTCAAAGTGAGGGTGCGAATCAGTTCCAAACTCGATGTGCTGACCAGTGTCCAGTCCTTAAACTCCTTGGCGTGGGTTTTTCTGAGAATATCCTGCATCTGAATCAAGTTCACATCCGCTAAGATCCGCTTCGGCAGAGCACCTCCCCCGCGCCTTTTCCAAAAAAGCACCCGATCTTCACCCAACTTCTTCAATACCAAATCAGAATGCCGGATCGGATTCACGACGAAGCCGACGTCGATATTATGGGACACGACGCCTTCCGTGATCTTTCGTGAAACTTCATGGACCAATTCGACTTCGATCCCCGGAGCTTGTGCATGGAGATTATCGAGAAACTTCGGAAGCACGTATGCGCCTACGCTTGGGTGGCACCCGATCTTGAATCGACCGAAAATTTCGGACGTCGAACGATAGACGCCTTTTTGAACCTCTCCCCAACAGTCTAAAAGCGTATAGGCCTTCCGGTAAACGAGGGTCCCTTGTTCGGTGGGAATTACTCCCTGCTTAGTACGGTGAAATA
>CAZAKW010000152.1:0-6805 GCA_964485835.1 uncultured Bacteriovoracaceae bacterium | reverse complement strand
CGTCGGCTTCGGCGTTTCTCTTTCACGAAGCGGAAGGCGCCGAAACTAATCACCGGGGGAGGCGTGAGTGGAAAATACTGAAGAAGCTTCCGTAAGCCCGATCCTACGGGCCCTTCGATTTGTCGAAAAAAACTCGACGGGCGAGGTGCGAGTCCATCTCGCTAGCCCTCGGTTTGAACGGGACCCAATGGCCTCCGCGCTTCGGATTTTCGAGGAATACGGGATGACCCGGACGGCGGATCGAAACGCCGTGCTCGTGTACTTAAACCGCCGCCGTCGGCAGTTCGCCATCGTCGCGGACGAGGGAATCCATCGGTCGGTCGGGCAGAAGTATTGGGATCAACTCGCTGCGAATTTTTCAGAAGATCTTCGTTCGACTTACTTCGAAAACGCGATCGCGCTTCTCGTCTATTCCGTGGGCACGACCTTGGCGAAAAAATTTCAGAAGCGCACTTAAAGCGGATCACCCGCGCAAATTTCGATGGCGAACGGCCCCGCATCCGACTCAAACGGGATACGCAGGCGTGGACCTCTACAGGCGGCGGGAAAGACTACCTTCGGACCGAGGAGCACGGTAGGAATCGCCGACTTGAGGCCCGAACCTTGTTGGCTTAAGACACGTTTGGCGTATCCAAAAATCAAATTAGTGATCATCGCCGCTTCCGCTTCGTCTTTCGGGGTAAGTTCCTCGATTTCTTCCTTGTGATAGCGGCAAAGGATTTCAAGCAAGGTCTTCCTTTGAAAGCTCAGGGCGAGCACCCCTTGAAAACTTGTTGAGGCCAGCGATACTAAGCCGACGATCTCGCCCTCAATTTCGGACGCAGGATCTTTTACCTCGGGGCCGCCGAATTTCGCCGCCGTCATGCATTGGATCTTAAGCACGTCCACGGCGCCATCGAGAAAAGGTTTCAAGAAGGCGACGTCGAACTTTTTCGAGGGTTTCACCGCAAACGCCTTAACGGCTTCTTCGAGGGTCAATTCAATCGGAAAGCTTGCTCCGACTCCTTGTTCTTGGAAAAACTGTCGGTGGCGAGGGGAATTCGAAACGACGCGGAGGCGATGGTGGCTTGCTTTTAACGAACCCACGATTTGCATCAACGTACGTGTCCAAATTGGCGAGATCGCGCCTGTTTCCCGGAGATCGATGATCAAGTCGGTCCGTAGTTCGTCAATCTTCGGGCGCATTCGTCGTTCGAATTCCTTCAGAAGATCGGGATCCAGCGCGCCGGAAAGACGAAGCACGGCGTGGGAATCCGAATGGATCAATTCAAACGGATTTTTTCCAAAATCGATGGTTCCGTCGTCGTTACTCATGCCACCGATTCCTCCTCCGGAAATACGAGCATGAACCTTTTAAGCAATTCGAGGTCAAACTGCGCGGTGGAAGCATGGTTGAGGTTCTCCTCGTAAATCATCCGGAACGCATCCGCGGGGGGCACCCGCGGGCTCCCGTCTTTGGTGAGGGTGAGATAGTCGAATTCGTCCGCCAGGGCGAGCAGCTGTGCTTCGATGGAGATTCTAGAACCCGCATGCCCCTTTGGATAGCCGGTTCCGCTCCATCGTTCGTGATGCTGGGAGACCGCCTTGATGACGGTGTCCGGAAGGATCATTTTTCTGAATTTGATGATCGCAAGCGTGTGTTCGACGTGCTTTTGGTACTGTTCGGTTTCTTCCCGCGTAAATTCGTTCCGGTCTTTGCCTTGCACTTCGTTCGGAAGATCCGCTATTCCCATGTCGTGCAGCAGGCCGGCGAGCGCGATTTGTTCGGGATCGCCTTCGCCGATTGCCAACGAAAAGAGGGCGCCGAAAGTCGCGACGTTCCCGGAATGGTTGTGGCTCCCGGACTCCGCGCCCGTCGCTTGGAGCATCTTCTCGTACCAGCTCGCTTGGTCCGCTCCCGAGACGATGAAGCTTTTAACGATTTGTTGGCAGTCGGCGAGAATATTTTTCCCGCTTTCCAGGGTGGCTTGGCTCGAAGAATCATTAAAGACGGACGCCATTAAGTTACGAATGGCGCTCGTCATCCGGTCTTTTCGTTCCGTTTCTGAAAGTCCTTCGCCCTGGTGGAGGGCGCGCAACTTCGCGCCCGTGAAGTCGTAGAATTTTTGGATTTGATCGGCGGTGACATGGACGGAATTGACCCCGCTTTTCGTCAGCTTCTCGTGTTGTTTGGAGTCGAGTTCGTCGCCGGCGGTCGACATCTTCAGATATTTTTTATTCACCGGCATGTAAAAAAAGGTGTCGAAGTCGAGCTTTTCGGAAGGCTGAATGTCGATCAGCTGCACTCGTCGAAAGGAACGGATAGCTCCTTGGGTTGCCCGGGAGAGTTCGTCTTTGATCGTTTGGACGGCGACATCCGTATCGATCGGGAGAAGAAAGGCGTCGGTGAAGCCGTTCGTTTGAAACTGCTTGCGATCGAACGCGGTACGCGAAGACGTGAGGTAGTAAATCGCTTGATTTGGGTATTTCATCCGCGCAACTTGGGCGACTTCGATCAAGTTGATGCCGGACGGTGGAGTGCCGAAAAGCAGCAGAAGCGGAGTCGGGTCGAGGTCGGATTCGGAAATTTTTTCAAGGTCGTACGGAAGGTCGGTACGCTGGTCTTCGGGCACGCAGGCATCGAGCAATGGCTTGCAGGAAGAGTCCAGACCGCAGACGAGCACGCGGAATTTCGTCGAATCGATCTCGGTCACCGTCTAACTCTCCGAAATCTTTTTATGGGCCGCCGCGAATTTTTCCCTGAGCATCTCGGCATTAAACGGTTTTACAAGAAATTCGGTGACGCCGGCCCTCGTAGCGTCCGTAATCTGGGATTGTTCGCCTTCGGTCGCCGCGAGGATAAAAGGGAGAGACCCGAAGCGGCTGTCCGCGCGAATGCGTTTGAAAAGATCCATTCCGCTACCATGGGGCATGTTCCAATCCGAGATCACGAGCCCAAATGGTGGTACTGCTTCTCCGATCGCCGCCCATGCCTCCGCGCCGTCACCGGCTTCGGTGATATCGGTAAAGCCGATCTCTCGGCACGCCTTGCTGAGGAGTTTTCGCATCGTCATCATGTCGTCGACGACTAAGATGCGAGTTTTCAGATCAAACATCGATGTTTCTCGTTAGAGGATGCTCGGAGACACTGGTAATAGTATGGGGCAAGTGAACCTTTTAAGCTACCCGATCACGCGGGTTTTAAGTCAGATCGTTGACTCAGTCCTTGGCGATTCGTTTTCAATGATTGAGGCGTGTCGAAACCTACATGGCGACCATGGGGCGAATCGAAGTGGATCTCAGGTCCGAGGGGTACAATGCCCGAAGGATTCAGGTGGGTGTGGGACTCATAGTAGTGCCGCTTGATATGGTCGAAGTTTACGGTCTGCCAGACCCCCGACGTCTGGTAGATATCCCGCGTGAAACCCCATAAATTAGAATAGTCGACAAGGCGCCGTTGGTTACATTTAAAGTGGCCGACATAAACAGAATCGAATCGAATCAGCGTGGTAAAGAGACAAATATCTGCCTCCGTCATCTGGTCGCCACAAAGATAACGTGATCGACCCAAGACTTTTTCCCAGTGATCGAGGGCATCGAAAAGTTCCCGATAGGCGGCGGCGTACGCTCCTTGGGTTTTGGCGAAGCCGGCCCGATAGACGCCGTTATTGATCGGTTCGTAGATCGCATCGATCGTCGCATCGATTTTCTTTTCGAGATTCTTCGGAAAAAAACACGCGGTTTTATCGCCGAATCCGGAAAACTCGACATCCAACATCCGAAGGATTTCTCGGGATTCATTGTTCACGATCGTCGACGTACTCTTATCCCAAAGGACGGGGACCGTTTCTTCATCGTTGTATTCAGGATCTGCCTGACGATAGAGATCGATCAAGTTTTCGTGCCCATTGACGGTGTCGGGGATACCGGACGGATCGTCCCCGAATTTCCATCCGTTCTCGCCCCATACGGGATCAACGATGGAAACGGAAATCACTTCCTCGAGTTTTCGAAGGCTCCGAATCATCAGGACTCGTGATGCCCACGGGCACGCATATGACACATAAAGGTGGTAACGCCCGGCCTCGGGGAGGTAAGGCGTGGAACCGTCGGCGCGGATCCAATCTCGAAAATCAGTTGGTCTTCTGTGGTATTCCCCGCCCATCGTCTTTCTCCTTGCTCTTCACTAGAATCTGCAATCGCCAATCCAGTCTGTCCGTCCTTTTTTGACACTATTCTAAACGATAAAAGTAGATTGCTCGGGCGATCTTTTCTTTACGGAGCGGCGGGACCTTAGTTATTCTTAACGTACACGGTTACCAGGTATCACAGAGGGCCTCGGCCTAAGATTTTGCCAGCCGTTTTCTGCAAGGAAGCAGAAATAACGAAAGCCAGGAGAAATCCATGGAATATTTATTTGCCCGCCGGGGCTTTCTCGGCGCATTGGTCTTGTCGTGCCTTTTTTTAATGACTTTCGGTTGCGGTAACGACGCGGGGTCCGCGACGTACTCGCAAGGGCAGGAATACGAGAGCGCTCCGACGTTGATCGAAGACATCCACTTCGTGGATCACACCCGAGCGGTCGGTTTTTTCACCAACGGCTCCATCCAGGATTCCGTCACGATTTCGAACGAAGGTCCGGGATTCGTGAAAATCTTTCGTCTGCGAGAGCGAGGATACGGCACAGCTTCCTTGATTCGAATGCTTGAGCTTGCGGCGGCGGGTTGGCGCCGGGAATTTCCGATCGGCGATCGAATCCAGATCGGCGACTCAGGCGACCATAACGGAGGATATATTTCCGGACATGGGAGCCATCAAAACGGCCTCGATGTCGACATCGCGTACTTAAATCGCAGTCACGTCGAACGCGATCCGAATACGAACGGTCCGGGAGGATATATGGAGCAGTTCGTGAGCGGCGGAAAAGTCACCGCGAACTTCGACATCGCTCGGAATTGGGGCTTGATGAAGCATCTGGTGGCCCAGGGCAACGTCGGGAGGATCTTTGTCGATTCCGTGATCAAAAAAACGTTCTGTTCGCAAGCGGCGGCACTGGATCCTGCCTTGCCCGCGGCGCGAAGAACCGAAGTACTGCGCCGTCTTCGTCCATATCAGAACCATGCCGATCATCTCCACTTGCGCTTGAAATGCCCACCCAATCACCCGAAGTGTGTTGAGCAGTCCGAACCTCCGAGCGGCTCGGGGTGTGCGTCGACTTCCTCGGTTCGGGTAGACGAATACACCGAAGAACAAAGAGCCGACGACGAATTAGGTCCTGACGGCGAGGTCTGAACCAAGCGCATCTTCGAGATTCTCGGCACTGAAGCTTGAACTGGCGGCGCATATATTTCGGCCACTTTTGCCCTTCACTTGCGTCGCTCTAGTCGCTTCGACCCGTTTTGGGGCGTCGTACTGTGTGTCATTGATAGAATCATATGATACTATCAATGTATGGCGGATTATCAGCCCCCTTATAAAATTACTGCGGAGATTCTGAAGACTATCTCCGAGATTTCAGAAGTGCTCGGCGAGTTGAAATCACTTCGGGTGTCTCGGCCGAATCCAGTCCTCCGAAAGCGGAACTCGATCCGAACGATTCAGGGCAGCCTGGCGATAGAAGGAAATTCCTTAAGCCTAAGCCAGGTGAGCGCGGTCCTCGAAGGGAAACGCGTCCTCGGCAAGCCCAAGGAGCTCCAAGAGGTTAAAAACGCGATCGTGTCCTACGAGCGACTCTCGAAGTTGAACCCCACCCTCCTTGGCTCGCTTCTAAGCACTCATAAAATATTGATGGAGGGCTTGGTCCCTAAGCCGGGTCGGCTTCGTTCGGGTGCGGTCGGGATCTTAAAGGGGACCAAAGTTTCCCATATTGCGCCGAAGGCCGCGCGAGTTCCGGAGCTGGTGGATCAGCTTCTCGGTTACCTGAAAAAATCGAAAGACCTTCCTTTGATTAAAAGCTGCGTTTTCCATTACGAGTTCGAGTTCATTCATCCATTCGACGATGGGAATGGACGGATGGGCCGGCTATGGCAGACTCTGATCCTCACGAAGTTTAATCCGATCTTCGAGTACATTCCGGTCGAGTCGCAGATTCATGCTCACCAAGCGGAGTATTACCGGGTCCTTGAGGCGTGCGATAAGAAGGGCGAGTCGACCGAGTTCATCGAGTGGATGCTTCGGATTATTTTGAGATCGCTCAACGAGTTTTCGGCGGTCTGCTTGCCGGAGGGAGAAAGCTTCGAGACGCGTATCGATGTCGCGCGTAGAGAGTTCGGGGAACGGGAGTTTACTCGGGCAGACTATTTGAAACTCATAAAGACGATTTCGGCTCCGACTGCATCTAGGGATTTAGCTCATGCAGTGAAGATAAAAATTCTGCAAAAGAGCGGCGATAAAAGGCTTACCACCTATTCGTTTCGATAGGGGCGTCAGATTTCCACTCTAGGAAATTAATTAAGAGAGAGAAGAGGGGATTGGGTCGGAAAAGAAATGGAGGAGAGAGAGGGATTCGCCTACTACGCCGTCTCGCCTCCAGCGAGTCAGCTGCGCAGGCCCACCTCCGGGAGCTAAGCCGGCCATCGTGGCCGCCTTTCCGCACGAAACCACTTCGCGCTTTCCCGCGGCCGCTCCCTACGCGTTCGAATCCCTCTCTCTCCTCCATTTCTTTTGGAGTTCCACGTGACGCTGAGATGGAACACCACCATCTCTTTCCTACTGGCTCTTCTCTCTCTTAATTAATTTCACAAAGACGTGAGTGTGCCAGCGCTGGAGGCGCGTGCGGGCACATAGGGCAGGATGCCCGCGAACCGTCTTTGGGAAATTAATTAAG
>CAZAKW010000151.1:0-6833 GCA_964485835.1 uncultured Bacteriovoracaceae bacterium | reverse complement strand
ATTAAAACGTGAAGAAAGTTCGTCTCCCCATCCGACTATCGACCCGGACAGAATCCAGCTGGAAGAGGAATCCAAATCAGCACTCAATCGCTTAAAGCGCTCTTCGGGAGAACGTTTAGTAGTAAAAGGAGGAATGGTTTTCTCCCAAAAATAATCGTCGGAATCAAAATGTGGGCATCCTAATTTACGAGCAAGGCCGCAAGCCAATGTCGTAGTGCCGCTTCCAGACGCACCAACGATATGAATCTGAAAGCTCATGACCGAATCTTAACAGACGAAAATAGATTGCTCACCTGTCCAAAGGTTTCAGCACTACCCCCACCCGCGATCCCTTCGCCTATCCGAGCACCTAATTCTTAAAATAAGAAATCGCGGCCATCGCCGCGGCGAAAATCCCGATCCAAATCACGTTCTCACGCCGAGAGAAAAACAACCGCATCGTCTCGCCGAACGTGAGGTCGTGGGGAAGGTTTCCAGATTTGATCCGGCCGTCGCGAAGCGCTTTACGCATCGTCGTTCCGAGATCCGGGGCAAGCGTTCCAGGCGCAAGCAACGGGATCCACTTCTCTACCGCGTAATAAAGATCGCGAGTCATCGCCAATGCACGCTGGCAATCCGCGCATACGGCCGTGTGGTTTTGCAAAAACGCGAGTTCCGTCCGGCCCATCTCGTCGTCTAATAAGCGCTGGGTCCACGGACGTTCCAAGTTAAAATCCGGGCAGGCGTGCTTTAAGCGGGAAGATCCGCTTGGGTGCGGCGCTTTGGCGCGGACTTCCGGGGACGAAGCCACCCGCGTTCGCGCGATCCAAGCCGTCGTTTGCACGTCCTCCGGAGTCACGTCCATCAACCGAGAAAGTTTTTTGTACGAGACGCGGCCGGAATGCAGAAGAAAGAGTACGAAACGCTCTTTCGGCGTTAAACGAAAGAACGGGCTCTCGATCGAATCCGCGGCGGCACGAAGACCATCGCGCTCGGCGCGGAGGAGCATCAATCCAAGGGCACGCTCTAAAAACTGATCGTCGGAAATTTCCGCAAGCGTCGAAATCGCCGCCACCGTCTCCAACGAGCGCGTTTCCGCCTGCGCACGATTCGCATAGAGAGCCTGGCCAAGTTTGGAAATCAGGAGCAAATCTTCATTTCGCATGCGCGCCCTCCCATCTAGTGTAACGCCGGGTTAAGCGGCATGACAACCGGACGGTAAGTAGATGCCTGCGAAAAAGCCATTATTTTGGCGGAATCGCGGTAAATGTGAGCTTCACTAAAATAGGACGAACCTGGGCAAGGAACAGAACGAACCTGGGCACGCATAAAGTTTGCCTCCCAGAAACGATTGGTACATGTTTGGGCTGTGCGTGGCATCTTTACCGCCCTTTTGACCTTGAGCTTCCTATTCGCTTCCGTCGCGGCTTCTGCCAAAACGAGACCCTTTGGCGATTTCCAAGCGGACCGTGACGGCAAAATCCTCAACCATTCGATCACTTTGGCCGCCGTCATCGATGGCCAAGTGGTTCGACGCCTGGCGGGGGTCCAATCTTCCCTTCTCCTTCCCTCCGCGGCATCTTTTGATCCACCATTACTTGCGCTTCCCGAGGAGCGTTTGCTCCTGCCGAAAACGCGAAAACTGGCGGTAGTCGCCAAAGCATTTTACCAGCCCACGGGCCCGCCCCCCGATCTTTGAGTCTCGATCGAATTTTCCGAACGGAAACTCTTACAGGGTTTTAACCCCACTCGAGGTAAACATGGCGGATTCAAAACGCCCTGAGCACAAGTCGAACGTGCTCGGGGGTTGGTTGATCATCGCGGCGGTGTTCGTAATTGCGGGCATCCTCAAGTATTTCTTAAACTAAAACCGGTGGGCCGGGTTTCGACCCGGCCCGCAAACTCTACCCTCCTACCCACTTATGACCCATCTTCCCGACCTGATCCAAGACCTAGGATTTATTCTGATGACCGCGGCCGTGGTCACCCTCGCTTTCAAAAAGCTCAAGCAACCGGTTGTTCTGGGCTACCTGATCGCAGGATTCTTTCTCAGTCCTCACTTCCACTTCTTTCCAAGCGTGAAGGACACGACGAATATCGCCGTTTGGGCGGAAATCGGCGTCATCTTCATGCTCTTTGGCCTTGGCCTCGAATTCAGCTTCAAGAAACTCGCGAAGGTCGGGAAAAGTGCCTCGATCACCGCCACTTTTGAAATCGTAGCGATGCTTTTGGCAGGGTATCTCGCGGGGCAGCTCTTGGGCTGGTCTAAGATGGATAGCCTCTTCTTGGGCGGAATCCTGTCGATCTCTTCGACTACGATTATCGTGCGCGCCTTCGACGAGCTCGGCATGAAAGGCCGGAACTTCGTCTCGCTCGTCTTTGGTGTGCTGATCGTCGAAGACCTCATCGCCATCCTCTTGCTGGTTCTCCTCTCCTCGGTCGCGGTCAGCCAAAGTCTTGCCGGCGGCGAACTTTTCTTCTCTTCGCTTCGACTCGGATTTTTTCTCGTTCTTTGGTTTGTGCTTGGGATCTATCTCTTACCGGCCTTCCTCCATCGCTTCCGGGAGTACCTCTCCGACGAAACCACGCTCGTAGTCTCGATCGGCCTTTGCTTGATGATGGTGGTTATCGCTAGCCAGGTCGGTTTTTCGCCTGCTCTCGGCGCATTCGTCATGGGTTCCATTCTCGCCGAGACACGCCAGGGCCATCGGATCGAAAAGTTACTATTACCGGTAAAAGATTTGTTTTCCGCTGTGTTTTTCGTTTCGGTGGGAATGCTGATCGATCCGCGGGTGATTCAGGAGTATTTCGGCGTGATCCTCTCTTTAACCTTTCTCACGATCGTCGGAAAGTTCCTGTGCTCGTCGTTTGGCGCTTTAGTATCGGGTCGCAGCTTAAAAACCTCGGTTCAAGCCGGCATGAGCCTCGCCCAAATCGGCGAATTTTCTTTCATCATCGCGACCCTGGGCATGACTCTAAAAGTGACCAGCGAATTTCTCTACCCGGTCGCAGTGGCCGTTTCCGCACTCACCACCTTCTCGACTCCTTACCTGATCAAATACGCGGAGCCGTTCCACGCTTGGATCGAATCAAAACTGCCGGTGGCAGCGAAAGGACTCCTGGCTCGCTATGAAACGGCCATGGGAGAAAGCTCGGGGCGAAACGTGCTCACGCTTGTGTGGGACGAGTACGGGATGAAAATGATTCTCAACTCCGTGATCGTGATCGCGATCACTTTGATGATCAGTCGGCTCGCGCTACCGAGTCTGCAGGAACAGCTCGGTCCGTCGCTTTGGATCGTCCTTTCGGCCTGCGCCATCGCGCTGTTATTCGCGTTACCGTTTCTCTGGGCGATTTTTCTGGGCGGTCCGTCGCATACCCGGGAATACGATCGCGAAACGGTGGATCGCTTGAAGAAGTTGCAATTAGGAATCTCGATCATTCGGTTTCTTTTAGGCGGTACTTTGATCGCATTCGTCGTAAGTCAATTCACGTCGATCGTGGCCGTTACGGGAATCGCGCTCCTATTGGTCGCCACCACGGGGATGTTCCTCTTTAGTCGTCGCTCCGAGAACATCTATCGAAGAATCGAGAACCGATTCCTGACGAATTTAAACGAAAACGAGCGTGAAACACTTCAAGCCGCGAAGTCCACGGAACTTGCCCCGTGGGACGCCTCCCTCGCCCAACTCGTGGTCTCTCCGAATTCGACGCTTATCGCGAAAACACTCCAGCAAAGTGCCCTCAAGGAACGATTTGGAATCACGATCGCCATGATCGAACGCGGGGCCCGCCGGATTCTCGCGCCGACTCGAGACGAGTTACTTCTTCCCTATGACACCCTTTATCTGATTGGCACCGAAGAACAGATCGAGGCCGCCCGAGGGACGATCGAACCTCCTCACTCGGAAAATCTTCCCTCTCTGTCGGATTCCTTTGGCCTCGCCTCGCTTTCCGTTCGTTCCACGCATCCTTTCGTTGGCAAACCGATCCGGGAATGCGGCATTCGTGAACTGATCCAGGGATTGATTGTCGGAATTGAACGAAATGGCACCCGCATCCTCAGTCCGGAGTCCTCGATATCCTTGATGGCAGGGGATCTGCTTTGGGTGGTTGGCGACCTCCGTAAAATCCGATCCCTGCGGGACGATGGTTCCTTAATTTCTTAATAAATTTTAAAAGTTAAGCCCTTCTACTTCTTCAATTGACGCACTACGTCACAATTGTTATAAGCCTTCTCCTATGGTCGCCCCGCGAGTTCTCCCCGCATCCTCGCCTCGCCTCTGTGCCATCGCGTTTTTCGCGTTGATCGTTCCTTTCGCTATCGCCAAAGCGTCCTCCATTATCGGCGGCACGGACGTGAATGCAGGCGATTTCCCAGAAGTTTTCGCGCTCACTTATGCAAATCCCAACGACGGAAATCTCACCGAAATTTGTACGGCGACGTTGATCCATCCCCAGATCCTCCTGACGTCCGGGCACTGCGTTCCCGCCAATTCGAAACCCCCTCTCGAGGTCCGCGCAGGCAATTCGCTACGGGCTCCTATCGCCTTTCATCCGGTTAAAACTTTCCTTCGCCACCCAAGCTTCGCCGAAAGTCTCGACCCCTACGTCCAAACTCGATTCGATTTCGCGGTCGTGATTCTGGAGTCGCCCATTCTGGGAATCAAACCCGTCACCATTCTGAACTACGAGAATTCACGAGCTGCGGAACTCCAAGTCGTCGGCTACGGCGGACATACTCAAACCGTGGCTGACGGTTCCACCGGAACAAAACGCGAAGCGACGACGCAAATAATTGAAACTGGAAACGGCTATTTCGTGACCCGCGGACCGCGCTCTGCTCTTTCTTACGGAGATAGCGGCGGGCCTGCCTTCGTTGCGGATTCCAAGGGAATCCGGAAACTCGTAGGCGTCGCCAGCGGAGTTCCCGAAGATCTAATGGATGTTCACACCGGAGCCTCGAGCGAATCGCTCTACGCCGGAATTCGCCCAGAAATTGCCCAATGGATTGAAAAAACGTCAGGTTTCGCTTTAACCGCTTCGGAGTTCTGAAATGATCCGTATCAATCTAGCCGCTTCCGTCGCTCTCCCCCGTCGCAAGATTCGTATCGCATTTCTCTTTGCGATTTTTTTCGCATCTCTCGAGGGTCATGCCATCGTGGATGGTATCGTCGTTCCTAACGGAGAATACCCGGCCGTATTCGGGTTTAAAGCTTCGGCGTCCTCGGGGAGTGCTCTTGACGTTTCTGCCAGGGAAGAAGTGCAGACGTGCACCGGAATCCTGGTCCATCCTTCTCTCATCCTTACCGCCGCCCACTGCGTGAAGGAAAAAGACCGGATCAACTCGCTCACGAACGGGGAGAATCTCTCGAACAAATGGGAGCCCACCGTTCGAATCCCCGGAGTGAAAGACTTTAAGGCGCATCCAAGCTACCGGTCGATCCATTCCGGCACGACGGTTGCCCAAGGAAATCTCAGCCTGGCGGTCGACATCGGCTACATCCTTTTGAAAGAACCGATTACGGGAATTGAACCGCTTGAACTTTATGTTTCCTTAGACCGAACCATGTCGATGCAACTGAAAGGCATTGAATCCACTCTCGTCGGTTACGGCCCCGATAAATGGGAAAAAGACGGCAACTATCGGTACGCGGAAACGGGAATCAAACGCAAAGGATTCAAAGAAGTCACGGACTCCGCCTTCGGTTATCTCCGTCTTGAGGGTGAGCGTTACGGCAGCCTCCCCGGCGATAGCGGCGGGCCTCTTTTCGCGATCCTCGGCGGACGGACCTACGTAATCGGTATGAACAACGCAATGGATCCCGGGACGAAGTATACGTCGCAGGTGAACCGGCGCGGTAAGGTAAAGGTCCTGAGTGAACCTACCTACGGCGAATCGAGAAGCACGGTCTTCACGTCGAAGAACCTCTGTTGGATCGAACAAGAGACGCGGATCGATCTCCCGTCGATCGACTGCGCCGCAAACTAGGACTTCGTCCCGGGTCGGGTGCTCTTCAACGAGCGTTTATCCCGCAAATTGCGATGATAATTGATCGCGAAACGATGGGCCTCGTCGCGAATATGGGTCAATAATTTATAAGCTCCCGTATGCGGCAAAAGCGGCACCGGATTCTTACGTCCAGGGATAAAAATCCGTTCCAGCGACGACTTGACTTCCTTCGCTTGAAAATCGCTTTCGGTACGCGCCTTCGCTAGTCCGACGACTCCAACACCTTGGACGGAAAGCTCTTCAAGAATCGCGACGGCTTGAGAAAGCTGCCCCTTACCGCCATCGACCACGACCAGATCCGGCAGATCCTCTTCGGTATTCGCGAATCGACGGCCGAGCACCTCGCGCATGGTGGCGAAGTCGTTGGCCCCTTCGACGGTGCGGATTTTATAGCGTCGATAGAGATTCTTATCGGGCGCGCCGTCGATGAAGACGACACGGGACGCGACCGCGTCTTCGCCTTGAAGATTCGAATTGTCGTAACACTCGATTCGCGTCGGAAGCTTCGCGAGGTGGAGCTTTTCCTGGATCTCCTCGAGCGCGGCGAGTCCGTGGCCTGCTTCTTTCTTGCGCGCCTGCTCAAGCGCGTGGCGGGCATTGGTTTTCGCGACGCTGACTAATTGTTTTTCAAGCTCGCTTTCCGGAACGCGGATCCGAATCCCCAGCGTCCGCTCGAGAAGTTCGGGATCCCGCGGAGCCATGGCCACTAAAACTTCGGCGGGAGCAAATACGGAGGCGACGGGCAGCACACGATTCGGCTCCTCGCCCCGCTCGATTTCGACTTCCGCTTTACGAAGGTCGTCCGCGACCGAAAGGTAATACTGCGAGATAAATTCGGCGA
>CAZAKW010000150.1:4898-6882 GCA_964485835.1 uncultured Bacteriovoracaceae bacterium | reverse complement strand
CGCTCCGAGCGAATCCATAACCCGTGAAGTGACGGTGCCAGAAACCCTGGCCGACTGGCGCTCATAGATCAAAGCGATCTGGTCCGCCGTAAGCGAGGCGTTCCAAACGGCAACCTCATCCAGCGCGCCTCCGAAAAAATTTCCACTCACGGCTCCATCGCGACCCAGAGCGGCCCCCCCTGGTTCATAATAGATCGTCGCCGAAGGACATGCGACCTGGCCCATTGACTCCCCGTCCATGTACAGTGTCAGGTCGCTCCCATCAAAGGTCGCGCTGACCATATGCCACGAACCGTCCAAATACGAGGTGCCCACGGGACTGCTGACATCACATTGGGCCGCATTCGTGGTGTGTACCGTTGCGGTAATACGTCCGGTATTGCCAAGATTCGCCAACCATCCGTAAGGTCCCTTACGAATGAGGGTTTGATTGGCCGCATTCGTCGAACGAAACCATAAATTATAACTAAGCGTGTTCGGCTGCAAAGCGGCGGGATCGCCAAACTCGACGGCATCATCGACTCCGTCGAATGTAAGTCCGCGGTTTAATTTCGCGCTTACGAACGCCATGCCCGCGTTATTGGGATTGACTGAACTTCCCGCATTTCCGACGACGGCGGAGATATTATTCGCGACGGCGCCGCTACCGACCGTGCCCGATTCGTTGAGCTTCCAGTAGCCGACGATTCCGGAATACTGTGGCGTCCAGCTCGTATCGAACTCCGCAGAATTCGTCGGCGTTCCCGATTGCGCCAATCTCACGTAATCTCCCGTCGTATCGAAAAGGGTCCCGGAGAATTCTCCCCCGCAGTTCGGGGACGCACCGTCCCCAAATCCCGAGCAAGCGTTTGAATCATCGACGTGTTCACTCGATTTCAATCGACAGACGCCGCCTGTAAAATCGATCTTCGTAGTGTCGTGTGCATAATTCGCAGTACCAGCCGGATCGAAATCCCAGATCTGAAAAAAAGGCCCGGAAAGAGGGATTTCCTGCGATTGGAGAAAGCGGATTGACACCGAGCAACCGGATACGAAGTGCAGCAGGACAACCGATAGAGCGAATCGGGACATCCAACTACGAAAGAGGCATGCCGGCCGAAACCGGATCCCCTCGCGATCACACCAATAGGCCGAATACTCTTTAAGGTTCAGTTTAAATCCCTGCATACGTACAACACTGAAATTTATTTATTCCTCCCAATAGTGTATCGCGACTTTTCATCGTTGAAAGCATGTCTTCGCAGACACCGAAATTTTTCGATCGGTGTTACGTTTTAAGCGTTAGCATCCACTCAGAGGTAAACAAATTTCAGTATGCGTCCTAAAAGGGGCGACTTCCTCCGATCAGTAAAACGGCATTCGAAAATCCCACCACTCTATGCGGAGGCGTTACGACCAGCAAACGATCGCCAAGCCTCCCTTCACGCTCGCACCTCTCCCGACCGAGCGGAGGTCGGTGTCGCAGCCGCCAAAATCCCGCCCCACTCCACCTTTAACTTCCGCCCCCGCCAGTCCACCTCGCTACGAAGCGCGGTGACAAACCAAAGGACTGGCGCCATCGCTTCGCGTGCAATCCAGACCATCAAACGAAGCCGACGGCCCGGGCCGGAATAACTTTCTCCGACTCGTAAGATCCGGTCACACGTCGCATGCAAGACCAACGAAACAAGCGCCGATTCCAAACCAAGACCGTACGTTCGCCCCCCCAATGCCGCGAGCGATGCCAGCGGAAAAGCGTGCAGAAGCGGCTCTAAAAAAAAAGCCACCGGAGCCTGCGCCTTACGAATTCTTCCCCACCGAACATGCCGCTTCCAATACTGCGCCAAAGTATAGGGCCCGATTACCTGAGCGATCGGCCGCGTGGAAACCGCTACCCGATACCCGAGCTGACGAACGGCGATCCCGGCCATATAATCCTCCGCCAAATACCGCCCTAAATTAGAAATGCCGCCTGCCCGCTGCAAAAGCGAACGCCGATAGAGCA
>CAZAKW010000150.1:0-4888 GCA_964485835.1 uncultured Bacteriovoracaceae bacterium | reverse complement strand
CCATCACGCATGGACGACCCGCAAGCTCCGCCATACGCATTCCGCGCGCATAAAACGTATTTAGAGCCAGCACTTCAAGATGGCCGGCAAAATGGGTGGCACCGATTCCCTTAACGACCGCGCTCACAATCCCTACTCGCTCGTCACGCATCTCGGCGATCAAGGCACGCAACGTAGCTTCGTCGATCCGGGTGTTGGAATCCGCAACCAACTGCAAATCGAAACGGGCATGAACGGCGGCGTCTTCGAGATTGCAAACCTTTGGATTTCGGAAATCACCATCGCCTCGCGCGACGACCGGGCCCGAAAAAAATATTCGGTGACGCACGCGTGGAAACTCCGCCGCGACTCGAGAAAGGATCGCGTACGCCGGATCGCGAGGAGTTTCCAAGCCAAACAAAAGTTCCAATTCCGGAACGGGCAAGACAAAGAAGGACCGAAGGTTTTCCTCCAAACCCGGATCTAACCCCTTCAACGGCTTAAGAATCGAAAGGGGCGGCAATGGATCGTCGAATCCAACCACCCGCCTGCGCGCCTGCCTAACCGAAAACCCGGTCGCGACCGCGAGCAGTCCCATACCGACGCACCAAACCAGAGCGCTCATCCCGCCTGAAATTCCCATTTTCTAAACCCTCTTCCACCGGCCGCGAGGCTTGATCGACGTAATACTCGAACGAAACGGACCGGCTGCGTACGGCGTGGAACAAATCCTCGATTTCAAGTCCGCGTGCGCCGCCCAAAGGACGCGCCACGACCGTTTTCCACGAGTCGAGCTGCTTACGACGGTGAAGGTCGGAATTCGCGATCATCGGCAGTCCGGACGCTAAAACTTCCTCGAACAAAACCCGCCCTGAAGCGACTTCCCAAGCGTCAAAGTGCGCGGCGAGTTCCTCCCGACGGTCCCACAAAAAGTGGGTCTGTTTCTCAAGCTTCCGTGTCGAGACAGGGTGGGCCGCGACCGCCAAACCGCCTTGAGCGTGAATTGCCGCGCAAATCTCTTCAACGGGGGCGTCGGCGTCGATCCACTCCGAAACCCCGAGCGCAAGCACGTGCGCGGATCGCGAATTTAAGATCGTATTTTTCGTGAGCTCGAAGCCCGGAACGACCAACATCCCGTATTCGCGCCGGGCGCGTTCGGCTTCGCTCTTAAGAATTTCCCGGTAAATAGGGAACGTCGCGGGCGTCAGCGTCCGGTTTAAGTAACGTGCGGCTTTTCCGATCGCGGTTTTTTTCTCGCAGAGATGGTCCGTGATCGCAATCGCGCCGAACCCCCGCTTACCGTAAAGATCCACAAGTTCAGGGATGGTCATCTCGCCGTCGCTAAACGTCGAATGCATATGGAGATCCGTTAGAACATGCGAAGAGTCGCGGGAAGTTTTCGAGCCTACCATGGTCGTCCTTTCCAAAAGGGACGTTTGGGTCCCATGAATAGGATCGGCGAAAACCCAAAAACGCGCGTCAGCGTTCGATCAAGGCCTCGTCCGGATTCCTTTAGAGGAATGTCGTGATTTGGTTAGGGGTGGCGTTACCGCGGAAACTGACAGGTGAACCGCGCGCCCTTGCCGACTTCGCTTTGGACCCAAACGGCCCCGCCGTGGCGCTGCATGATGTGTTTGACGATCGCAAGGCCAAGCCCCGTGCCGCCCGTATCCCGCGATCGGCCCTTATCGACTCGGTAAAAGCGCTCAAATAGGCGATCGTGGTCTTCGGCGGCGACGCCCGGTCCGCTATCCTCGATCCGAAGCAGGACGTCTTTCTGCTCGTCTTCTTCCCACACGACGTGAATGGAACCATCGGCTGGGGAATATTTGGACGCATTATCAAGCAAGTTGACCAAGACCTGCTCCACGCGCTTGAAGTCGGCTTGAACGAAGCCCACTTGGATTGAGATCGTGACCTTTTGATTCTTTGCTTCGAAGCTTTTCTGCATCTGCGAAACGATTCGATTCGTAAGTTCGTCGGTCGGAATTTTCTCTTTGACGAGATGATCGATTCCCGAGTCCATGGTCGAAAGATCCAACAGATCGCGGATCAAGAGCATCAATCGATCAACGTTCCGCGCGATCACATCCAAAAACGAAACTTCCACGGGTCGGCCCGTCTGCACGTCCGTAATCAACGTATCCGTATAACCTTTGATCGCCGTAAGCGGGGTCCGAAGCTCGTGGGAGACGTTCGCCACGAAATCGATCCGCATCTGCTCGGCGAGCTTCAATTCCGTCACGTCGTGAAAAATCCCGACCGCACCGTAAACCGTTCGGTCCGGGCGTCGCAGCGGCGAAACGGAGAGGGAGAAGAACTTTTTGAGCCCGTTTTGGGAAACGGGAACCGCCTTGAGCTTGAAGATCTTTCCCTCGACGAAACAAAAGCGGTACGCATTCACGATCTCCGGATCGCGAATCATCTCCACCAGTGAAGAACGTCCTTGATTGAGACGTTCCGGCCCGATGAGAACGGCGAACTGAGTATTGTAGAAAAGCGGTGCGCCCTCAAGATCCACCGCGAGAATCGCGTCCGAGATCCCAGCGACCAGCGTCGAGAGCTCGTCCCGCTGCGCCCGGATCTCTTCGATCGACTCTTCGGCTTCCTTGAGTTTTTTCTCGTTCTGCGTACCGAAAAGTCGTTTGAGCATTAGTCCGCGCTTTTCATCCGATAGCCAACCCCGCGAATGGTCTCTACGAAATCCGCCGCCGTTCCGAGCTTTTTTCGCAAGCCGAAGATGTGCGTATCGATCGCACGATCCACGACTGAAACGCCTTCGCCTTGCACGAGCTCGATCAATCGATCCCGCGAAAGAACCCGCCCTTGATTGAGCATAAGCGCTTTCAAAAGCTTGAATTCCGATGGGGTCAGACTAAGCCTCTCCGCCTGAGCTCCAGTTCCGACCGTCACGTCGTAACTTTCCACGTCAAGCTCCAGATCCCCGATCCGCAGCTTCTTCGCGCTCGCTGGATCCGAAGTTTCGGCTTCCGGGCGCGACCGCCGCAAGAGCGAACGGACCCGTGCTAGAAAAACCGGAATCTCAAACGGTTTGGTGACGTAGTCGTCCGCCCCGCTCTCTAGGCCGCGCACGATATCGGCGCTGTCCGCGCGAGCCGTCACCATCAGCACGGGCAGGTTATTTTTTCCTTCACGCAACCACTTGGTGACATCCAAACCGCTCATCCCTGGAAGCATCCAGTCGACTACGGCAAGGTCGATCCCGGCTGCGCCCGTAGAATCTCCAAGCGCCTTGATCGCCTTTTCCCCATCGTCGACGGAGGTCACCGTAAACCCTTCCCGTTTCAAATGCAGAACGATCAGCTCGCGAACATCGGCTTCGTCTTCGACCACCAGAACATGGGACTTAACGGTTTGCATACCCCAACCCTACTCTCTTCGATCGCCATTCTGGTGTCAGGATCCCGTTAGAGCAAGCCCCTTTTTGCCACGTTTCGTAGGCTTCTTGGCCCGTGGCGATGCGGGCCATAAGATATTTTCGCCTTCCACTCCCGGCCGCGCGTGCTACCCTATTTCTGTTAGTCTGCGTAATCATCTCTTGTCCAAGTCCACGGCCCTCGGGGCCCTTTCAAGGAAACCATTCGAATGAATAACAAACTCTTTGTCGGCAACCTTCCCTTCACCGCAAGCGAAGACGAGTTAAAAGAAGCTTTCGCCCAGGCCGGTACGGTCGTTTCAGTAAAAATTATCCAAGACCGCGACACGGGCCGTTCTAAAGGTTTTGGTTTTATCGAAATGTCGAACGATCAGGAAGCAAACGTCGCGATGGAAAAGTTAAATGGTGCCGATTATGGCGGCCGTGCGATCACGGTCTCGATCGCGCGTCCTATGGAACCGCGTGCACCCCGAGGACCAGGGGGCGGCGGAGATCGCGGCGGACGCGGCGGCGGTGGACGCTACTAACCTGAAGCTCTGGATGTAGGCTTGAAAGCGCTCTATCGTGAGAGGGCGCTTTTTCACTCCAACCTAAAAATCACGCCCGGTTTTTAGCGCCCCTTCGCCAAATCGATTTCGAAGTTCGTCGCGCAGATCTGCGAGCTTTTCCTTTTTAGACTCTCCTCCGGGAGCTTCGAAAAGGCCGAGCTGGCGCGCGCCGTTTCCCAAAACGATCCCCGTGCCCAGCAGCCGAACCGGTTTCCCCGGCGTCCACGCGGCATCGACCAACGGCTCAAGGGCTGCATAAATCTCTTCTTCAAGCCGGGTCGGTCGCTCCAAAACTCGCGAGCGCGAAAGCGTTTCGAAGTTCGGATACCGAAGCTTCAAGCGTACCGCATGGGCGTACCGCGTTTCCGGATCTTCCTCGGCCCGAAGCTCCGCGGCGATTTCCGAGACCATTCCCCATAAATTCTTACGAATCGCGAATCGATCCTTCAAGTACTCGCCATACGTTTCTTCACGCGACATCGAGCGGGTCTGGGCCTCCTCAAAAAACGCCGTCGAACCCTCGCCGCGCGACGCGCGGTAAAGAAAACCGCCCGTGTTTTCGCCGAACCGAGCCAAACACTGCTCGTGGCTCAGGCGCTGCAAATCCCGAATCAAAAAAACCCCCCGCTCCGCGAGCATCGCCTCGGTCGACGGTCCTACTCCCGGAATACGTTTCACCTCTAGCGGAGCCAGAAACTCGGCCTCCGCATCAGGCGCGACGTAAGTCACTCCGTTGGGCTTGTTAAAATCCGTCGCGATCTTCGCGACTCTGCGATTCGATGCCACACCGAGCGAACACGTCAAGCCCGTCTCCGCGAAGACCGCGGCCTTGATCTTCTCCGCCGCTTCCCAGGGTTCTCCAAAGAGCGCCCGGGTTCCGTTCATATCGAGGTACGCCTCGTCGACCGAAACTTTTTCAAGCGTCGGGGTAAAACGAGCCACGATCTCAAACACGGCTTTTGAT
>CAZAKW010000149.1:2061-6894 GCA_964485835.1 uncultured Bacteriovoracaceae bacterium | reverse complement strand
GTAAAAATGGGCGACCCGCTGGAGGCAAAAACGACGCTAGGCCCGCTCGCCACGGAAAAAATCCGTGAAGACCTCCACGCACTCGTCCAGGATGCGCACAAGCAGGGTGCGAAAATCCTGACCGGCGGAGAAGTTCCGAACGGCCCGGGAAGCTTCTATCCGCCGACGGTGATCGAGGACGTGCCCCCCCACGCGCGCCTCTTTCGGGAGGAAGCGTTCGGGCCGGTCGCCGCGCTTTATGCCTTTCAAACCCACGATGAAATGTTGGCGCTTGCGAACGCAACTCCCTACGGGCTCGGCGCTTCGATTTGGACGAGTGAAAAACACGAAATCGAACTCTGCGCACGGCGCTTGGAGACCGGCCAGCTTTTCGTCAACGCCCTAGTCGCCAGCGATCCGGGAGTGCCCTTCGGCGGAATCAAGGCTTCGGGCTACGGACGCGAGCTCGGAGCCTACGGAGTGAAAGAATGGACGATCACCCGGACGATCGTGGTCGCAACCTGAGATGATTCCCTCGGCGCCCCAGCTTCCGATCAACAAACCGAGAACGCAAAACTGAGATCACGCTTGTCTTGTCAGCTACGCCTTCGCCCCGCCCCGCACGAAAACCTTGGCCGTAGCCTTCGACGTCAGTCCGAAAAACGCGACTTCTTGATGGTTCGAAGGAAGCTGCTTCAAAAAGAGCGTCGTTAGATTGAGATCCTTCGCAAGCGTCTTCGCGAGCCGCTCGGCGACCAAAGCGAAATCGGGCTGATTGAGCTTCAGGGTGAAAAACACCCCTTTCAAATCGCGCTTGATATAATCCATCAACGGACGGATCTCGCGAAGCGCGATTTTCGGCTCGGCATTCATATCCAAGAGCAGCCAGTCCGCGGAAATCTCCTCGGAGAACATCCAGTCCCCGATACTCGAATCGATGCGCGTAAATTTCGGATGGCGGGCGATTTCCGGCGCCATCTCCGAGCGATCAACCCCAAGCACTTCCAACCCGCGTTTCAGCAGCGAATGGCAAGCGCCCCCCGGCGCGGAACCCACTTCGATCGCGTGGTCGCCGGGCTTGAAAACAGTTCCCCCAACCCGACGTTCAAGCAAAGCGATGGCTTCTTCGATTTTTACCGACGCGCGAGACGGAGAGCCTGAATCACGCTCGATCCGGCTTTCGCCGCCCGGCCATCCGAACTCGGTGTCACGGAGATAAGTCACCCCGAGCCAAACCTCCTGCTCGGAAACGACGAAGGCTTGGAGAATCGTATCGCCGACGGCGGCTTCTTGATTCCAGGGAATCGAGTTCAGCCGAGGTCCGCCTTCGATCTGCGCAAGCGCCGAATCGACTTCCTCAAGAAAACCCGGAAACTTCCCTTCAAGTTCGTCGCGTCCCAAAGTCCGCACGACACCCTCTTCTTGGGGCGCTTTGCGGGAATGAACGTCGATCGCATGGAAATGCGCAGGTCGCGGCGGCGTCGCCGCCCAGCCCGGAACCAACGACAACCCTTTACTTCCCGCGACCGATTTTCCAGCGAACAATGCGGTCCGAATCGGAAAGACCAAAGTCTTCGTCGCTTCCCATTTCCAATCGGCCGCTTCGCCGGTAAGCGCTTGCGACTGCTTGAACGAAAGAAAGCCCGGACGCGAAAAAGAGAACTTCGCGCCCAGGAATCGAATTCCGAACTCTTGCTTAAGAAACTCTTCTTGTCCTTCGCGAGCGAGAACAAGCAGGAAAGGAGAAAGCATCATGCGCGCCTCAGTCCCGAAATCCGGTGATTCGGTACAAACCGGTTTTCGGCGTCGCGGGTCGATCGCTGTAAACGGTATCGACGAACACGTGCATAGCTGCCGGAAAAAGATCCGAAAGCGCGATCAAATTCGGGGGCTCGTTTTCGAAGGACGCTACGAGATGACCGGTCCCTTTGACATACTCCGAGGCGGCAGATTTATGGGCGAGATCGTCGAGTTCGAAACTCTTTTTCAAAAGCAGATGGGTCCGAGGCCTCTCAAACGGAAATCGGTCCGCGACCAGGCGCGCGCGGGTCCCCTTGCCCATGCCCGGCTCGTCACGCCCGGTGAGGTAGATAATCTCGGCGCCACCTTCGTAGGCCTCTTGCACGAATTCGGCCGCGCCCGGATAAGCACGGTCGTGAGCGAGATATTCATTCGTGAAAAAGCGTTCTCCCCAGAAAGCGCGAGTCGCTTTCAATAGGGATTCGTAATCTTCGTCGTGGGCGGTCAAGCCAAGTTTCGCGAAAGTGTCGTGAAGGGCATATCCCATATGCTCGCGTTCCAGGCTCGCGAGGCGATCCCGGTGACGATGCCCCCGACTTTCCTCCGACTCAACCCACTCTCGAAGAATCTGCTGCGAACGCGTCTCGACCTCGTAGAGCGTCGAATCTAAATCCAGAAGCAAGACCGGCGTCTGGTTCGCCTTGACCTCGCGTCGAATCCACTTCTGCACTTGGGAGAGAACCTCGGAATTCGTGTGCGGGTGGAACTCGCACGACTGGATCCATTCTTGACGAATTTTCTCGATATTCTTGGCCATTCCCTGGTTCTAACGAGACGGCGGAGTTGAATCAAGAACCCTCCTCGCATAGGGTAAAAAAACCTTGGGAAAAGCGAGATTAGACGAAAAATCGCGGAAAAATTCGGGCGAACGCTCCGGCAAGGAGTCGCCTGCACGCGCCCCGGCTTCCAATGAAGCGGCCTTAGCGAGCCTGGCCCGGACGATCCACGCCTGCGAACGATGCCCCCGTCTTCGGACCTACTGCACGGTGATCGCCCAAGAAAAAAGAAAAGCGTTTCGGGACGAAGTTTATTGGGGCCGCCCGATCTCCGGATTTGGTGATCCGCTGGCGCGGCTGGTCCTAGTCGGACTTGCCCCGGCCGCCCATGGCGCGAATCGGACCGGACGGATCTTTACGGGCGATCGCAGCGGGGATTGGCTTTACCGAGCGCTCTTTCGGGCCGGCTTCGCCAACCAGCCCACGAGCCGCTCTCGTGACGACGGCCTTACGCTTCGCGATGCGTGGGTTACTTGTTCCGTGCGATGCGCGCCTCCCGACAATAAACCCCTTCCGCTGGAATTCGCCCGCTGCGCTCCCTATTTGGAAGAAGAGATCGCCCTGCTCGCCCGGGCTGAGGTGTTCGTCGGCCTAGGCGCGATCGGATTAGACGCGATCCAATCGGAACTTCGACGACAGGGACTCGTCGTCGAAAAAACGAAATGGAAATTCAAGCACGGCGGAGAATACCGTCTCCTCGATGGCCGCTCGGTTCTTGCGTCCTTCCACCCGAGCCAACAGAATACGTTTACGGGCCGACTGACCGAACCGATGTTCGATGCTATCTTTGCGCGGGCGCGGGAGCTTCTGCGGGCGGTGGCGGAGAAAGAGCCGACATCAGCGTCGCGAACACCCTCATCAACGCCAAACGATCGGCCGTGAAATCGGGAGATCGCCAGTGCCACGACAGGAACGCACCGCTTTTCCACCCGTACTTGAACCAATTCATGTCATCGGATACCGGCGGTCCACCTTTGGCCAGGAGCCAAGTAAACACGCTCTCCAATTTCGCATCCGTCTCCGGAAGGTTGGCGACCGGTGCCAACGTCGTTCGAAAAATCGGAAACGCTGATTTTGCTTCGTCTTGATCGACGTTGCCGTCCTTCGAGGAATCGAAACGAGCAAGCAGATTCTCCATATAATGGAACAGCATCACCGTCGTTTGCGACTCGTCGGAGGCGAACCAGGTCGACTCGTCGTAGCCGGGCTTACGCGATGCAATCTCCACGTAACCCGCGAATTCCGCCTTTCGTTCTTCGCTAAGCCCTTCGTAAAAATCGATGAGCCTCGGAAACGCCTCCCAGAGGTCCGCCATACGGGTATTCCTGCGGCTGAAATCGTAGAAGGTGCGACGGTAGCAAACCGGCTCGATACTGGGCCGAGCGTAGTCGTCGAGTTCACCGTTTTGGCAGATCGCTTCGATTCGGATCCGAAAGTCGGTTGCGAGTGGTCCCGCTGAAAGCATGAGCAAAACAAGCTGCACGCCTTCGTCCACCGAGAAAATGTCGTTTCCATCCGATCCACTTGCAAAAAGCGCGGCTTCGCGAAATCGCTTCTCGGCGTCCTCTTCAGGGACGTTGCGGCGACCGACGTATTTGAAATCCTTAAGGATAGGCCAAATGTCGACGGCGACTTGCGTGAATTCTTCGCTTCTTAAACCGTCGGCGTCGACATTCTTTGCTCGAATAGCGTGTTGGTCGCCTTCGATGTATCCTAACACCACTCTTTTTAGGACCGGTCGAAGCCATGTAAACCGCATCGCTTCGGCGTAGGCACGAGGACGAGACGAGTTCTTTCCGTCGAAAATGGCGCTCCGAGAGTTTTTATCGGCAAGCGGGATCGAATTCGCCAGACTCGACCGCAAGCCTTTCGCAACCGCGAGAGCCTGGACGGAGCCACCTCCGTACTTACGCAAGGCGACCGACGGACTCAAGGCAACGAGAGCCTTCGTCGCCACGGTCGCGTCAGCGGGAAAGTCAGACGACCGGGCGAGGGTCGCGTAAACCCCCTCGACATACCGAGCGCCGTCGATCCAATCTTGAAAGAGGCCGCGAAGGCGAGCGAGATGGGATACCGTAAAACGGGTCGCCGTCCGCCCGGTTTCAGATGGATCCGTCCCGCCGAGCACGCGTTGGATGATCGGTCCGAGCAGGGCTTGGAGTGTCTTTTTGTTCAACTGGGTATCGCCAATCCTTCCGTCCCACTCGATTTCTTCGATCAGCTGGGCGAGACGAGCAATGGGTACGCCGGGAGTACTTTGACATATGCCGGAGTTACG
>CAZAKW010000149.1:0-2051 GCA_964485835.1 uncultured Bacteriovoracaceae bacterium | reverse complement strand
CATGACCAATGTGCCCTTCGACGAC
This sequence comes from uncultured Bacteriovoracaceae bacterium, assembly GCA_964485835.1. Taxonomy (GTDB): domain Bacteria; phylum Bdellovibrionota; class UBA1018; order UBA1018; family UBA1018; genus JACMQW01. The sequence goes on along the minus strand of CAZAKW010000149.1, from coordinate 2,026 downwards.
GTCTCCGCGCTGCGCGACATCGAGTCGCTGATCGCACGCTCCAGAAGATCAAATCCCTCGTTCACGACGACGGCTAGCCGTTCGCGGCCCGGCCCGCGTTCAAGCGACGCGTGACGCGCATTGAGACTAAGGAACTTCAAGGAATTTCCGGCCCAACGGCTTCCGTCCTGGAAGATCAGACGCCACTCTTCGCTCGTGACCACGTCGCGCGGTCGATAAGGCGCGATAAGGATCTCCTTTAGGATTTCCGCCAAATAGAGATTTCCACGTATGCTATCCACTGCCGTGGCCGAATCCTTGAATACCCGGACCAATTCGTCACAAAGACGCGCCATTTCGTCGAATCGATAAGTCGAATTTTGCTCGACGATTTTTCGTCCGAGAATTTCACCCACGTCCGTGAGGGCGACGGCGACGGAGTCGACATAAGCCTCCGGCTCCCGCTTGATTCGCTCCATCGTCAGCGGCATCACCGATTGCATTCGCAAAGCAACATCACGCGCGGTCCGAATCAACGCCTCCGCCATTTTTAGATCGGCGGGGGTAAAGTCGGTTTCCCGTCCGCCGACGAGGGCGCGCTTAACCCGCATGAACTCCTTTAAAAGCGAGTCGCTAATGGTAACGTCCTCGAGAAAATAACGCTGCAGAAAGTTTCGAATTTCGATCGCCGTAAACCGATCTTTGCTCTCTCCACGGACGAGGTCTTCGAACGTATGGAGGGCCAATATGGCGCAGTCGGCGGCGCGATGGATTTCTTCCGGCTCCCCTTTGCCTTCGAGGTAAAGACTTAATTTGGCGCCGAAGTCCTTTAGGCACCCCAGTTTATTCATCTCCTTGGGTTTTCGTGCGGACGGTCCCTCGTAGAGTGAGCAGGCCGGCGCGAGCACGACGAGCGTGGAAACGCAGAGAACAAGCAGGGGATGGGATCGCCACGGATTAGAAAACATACGTGACTCCCCCGGTGATCCGGTCGTTTTCCTGGTAGCGGCGGATGAAATCGGTTCCGTCGGCGCCATTGTTCGCCGAGAACGACGACAAAACATCCGTAGCGAGAAACAGGCGCCACTCCCGATTCGCGGCGTAGGTGAAATACCACGAAACGATCGTGCCGGGATTCTTCATATCGGCGAGGAATTTTACGTCGGCGGTCAACCGCCGCCAGGTGGGAAACTGGGCGGAGACGAGAAATGCGCTCTTATAAGGATAACGCGAGTCGAATTCACTGGAACTGCCATCGGCGAGGATGCCGGTATCGGCGGGATCTTTTCCATAGACATGGAGATAACTCACGGTGATTTCGCCGCCCGACTTCGGGCCGAAGGGACGAATGCGAACGGTTGGACTCACGGAATAGAAGGTGTCGACCTGTTGGGTGGTTCGTGCACCCGGCTGAGGGGTATCGCGAGGTACGTCGCCGACCAGTGAAAGGGTCCCATCAAGCTGGGCACCTCGGTAACCGACGTCGAGAGCCGCAACGTGGTGATAGGCGACGCGAGGATAGAGTGTGGCGAAAGCATCGCCCGTCGGCCCCAGCGAAAGATTCGCATCGTAACTCATCAGGAGCTGGTTCATCGGTTTGTAGGCGTAGCTACCCGTGATCCAAGCGCCGCGCGCCCGTCCAATGGAGACTTGGCCGGCGATCGAATCCTGGCGAACAATCTCGCTTGCCGGTGGGATTCGCGCGTCGTAGCGAACAGGCACTTGTTTTTTCAACACCTCGATCTCGTAGGGAGGATTCACGACCCACGGCGAGATCGAGCGAATGCGTCCGTCCGCAAAATCCAGCGGAGCGCCACGATCCGGCACGAAGATCGGAGAATAGAACGCCGTTAAACGTACGGGGCCGCTTTCGAATTCTTGAAAAAGGCCTAACAGACCGACTTGCTGCGGACGGAGGTAATCCCAACGGAAGCGGGGTTGGAACGCCCCACTTCCCCAAGTCTCGTCGGATTCGCTCCATTGGATGCGCTTCCGACCAAAGGTCGTTTGGTTAGGCCCACTCCACTTCTTCGAGGTCGCTACGTAC
>CAZAKW010000148.1:0-6914 GCA_964485835.1 uncultured Bacteriovoracaceae bacterium | reverse complement strand
ACCGATCCGTCGCGTCTTAAGCGAGAGCGGGCGAAGGCTCGTGAGCTCAAGAATACGAACTGGTGGCGAACCCTCGTTGCACGGGGAATCTGTCACTACTGCGGTAAAAAATTTAAAGCCGCGGAACTGACCCTAGACCACGTTACCCCGCTCGCCCGCGGCGGAACCTCCACGAAAGGCAACTGCGTGATCGCATGCCGCGCATGCAATCAAGATAAGAAACTTGAAATGCCCGTGGACGATCTTTTCGCGCAGCTTGAGCGGGAACGCGCCACCCGTCCTGAAGACGACTCGGGCGATGGCGAAGCCGGATGAGTTCGTCGAGCTGGGGAAATTCTACGACGGAGTATTTTTTCGAGCTTACGCCGGAACGAGTGCTTGACGCCGTGGAGCGGGCGGGAATTCTGTGTACCGGGCGATGTTTGACGCTAAATTCGTTCGAAAACCGTGTTTACGAGGTGGAGATCGAAAGCGAATCTCCTGTGGACGCACGCGCCCCGGGCAATCGCCGAGTGGTGAAATTTTACCGACCCGGAAGGTGGTCGCAGGCTCAAATTCTCGAGGAACACGCATTTCTAGCGGAACTCGTCGCCCAGGAAATTCCGGTCGTGGAGCCCCTTGCTTTTCCCGATGGATCCACGTTGCAGCGACTGGATTCCGGCATCTTTTACACGCTTTTTCCGAAAGTCGGCGGCCGCGCGCCGGACGAACTAAACGACGAAGCGTTACGCCGCATCGGACGACTGATTGCGCGCATTCACCAAGTCGGCCGAGCACGCGCAGCTCCGAATCGGATCGAGCTCAATCCGCGAACGTACGGTCTCGCGAACCTCGACACTCTCTTGTCGCGTGATTTAGTTCCGATGGAATTTCGCGATCGTTATGAAAGCGCGGCGAGGGATATTTGCGCGAAGACCGAGCCTTGGTTTAAAGAAACGCGCTCGCAACGCATTCATGGCGATTGCCACCTCGGCAACCTTCTTTTCGGAAATGCGACGACCGGGTCCGAATTGAACTGGTTTCTCGTGGATTTTGACGATTTTTGCATGGGTCCGCCGGTGCAAGATCTCTGGTTGCTTCTCCCCGGTCGGGATCGTCAAAAACTTGAACTTTTACTTGAAGGATACGAAGAAATTGGAGAGTTTGATCGAAGCACATTAAGATTGATCGAACCTTTGCGGGCGCTACGCTTTATCCATTATACTGGGTGGGTGGCTCGTCGTTGGGACGACCCCGCTTTTCCGCAGGCGTTTCCGCAGTTTGGATCCTACCGCTACTGGAAAGACGAAACCGAAGACCTGGAGCGACAGTGGAATCGAATTCGCCTCGGCCAACTTTTTTTCGAAGACGACAGTTTAGTTTGAAACCGATTTTCGTGTCGGGCTTTGCCCACAGCGCGTTCGTCGCCGCTCTGTCGTTTCTGATCGGCGTTTCGTCGGCCCGCGCCGAATTCGAACCCCCGGTTCCGGAAAGCGAATTTCTTCCCGCCGCACCGGGAGAGCCGCCGATTAATTTTTGTTCGGAATGGAATCCGGAGTTCGGTTACCGCGGATTTCGTTGTTGTGCCTCCGGGCCGGGGCGAAACGTCGCTTCGAAGAGCCGGCGCCGCCGATCGAGTAACGCATGTGCACCGGATCGCGTGAAGTGGACGTTTTGTTCGGATATGACTCCCGCGCACCGGGATTACATCGAAGGCGTGAAGTCAGGGCGGATCGATGCACTCGAGCATATCCAAAAATCCATGGGAAGTCGGGGCGGGCAAAGTTTCTGCGGCGTCAGCAACGGATTTCTGGCCGAGGGACGGCCATTGGTGCCGACGGAAAAGAATCGGATCGAATTACGAAACGAACCCCGTTGTGCGAATTTCGGCACGGATCCCATGGTGGGCGCCTTCGAATGGATCGGAAACGAGATCCGGCAGGAGTATCACGAACCCGAATTCCAGAAAGCCCGGCTGATCATCGGAGATCTCTCCGCACCGCGCGGGGGATGTATTTCGGGCCGCCGCGGGCGCCGCGCGCACAAGTCCCATACGTCAGGCGTCGATATCGATTTAGCGTTTTTCAATCCCCGTGCCGGCCATCCTCCGGAAGAGCGGTTTACGCGGAACTTCTACGTCGCTTCGAACTGGTGGTTTTTGAAGAAGCTGTTCCGCAACCCGTTTGCCTGCGTGAAAGTGGTTTTTCTCGATTCTCGACACATTTCCAAGCTCGCACGCTACGCGAAGGACGACGCGGACTGGAAAAAATTCCGCCCCTTTATCCGGCATGTGCGCGGGCATCGCGACCATTTCCATCTCCGAGTCGGAAGCGGGCCCGGAGTAGCGGGTTGTATGTCGGATCCAAATCTCGAGGAAGCAGAAGACGACGCCGCCGAAGAAGGCGAAGGCTTTCTAGTTCAGGACGATTCGAAGGACGAGGACGCGAAAGGCGACGCTGGAGCCGTTCCTTCGGCTGACCGTGGTTCGCGTACGCTGGCGTCCTTGACCGCCGCCGTGGATGGCGGCGAGGATCTCGAAGGGTCTAAGAGCTTGGCGTCTCCGGTTGAAATCGTAGAATCGACCCTGCCTCCCCATAAGCTTGAACCGACGATTACCGCGAAGTACGAAGCGAGGTCGAAACGCTCGAAAAAGCGATCCCGGCTTTCACGACGAAGTAAGATCAAGCGCCGGCGCTAGTCGAATCGATCACTTTGAAGATCGCGCCTCCCGAATAAAAAAGAGGTGGCGCAACGCGCATCCTCCCGGGCTTCTATACAACCCCTCGAAACTTCATTAAAATCGAGGGCTATGACCCCCGGTTCCCCCTCCACGGTTTTAAAGCGTACGGTTCGTTCTCACGATTGCGGGCAGCTCCGAGCTGCCAATCTGGGCGAAGAAATTCAACTCTGCGGATGGATCGGAAAACGTCGCGATCACGGGGGGCTGATTTTCGCTGATTTACGCGACCGTCATGGTCTCACTCAAATCGTTTTCGACCCCGCGATCCCCGAGAGCAAAGCCGCCCACGAGCGAGCGTCGCGCTTAAGAAACGAATTCGTAATCTGGGTTAAGGGCACGGTTCGCGCCCGTCCGGAAGGAATGCGAAATTCGAAGCTCGCGACCGGCGAGATCGAAGTCGTGTGTACAGACCTCGAGATCCTTTCGGAAGCCAAGACGCCTCCCTTCGCGATCGAAGACGACATTGATACCTCCGAGAACCTGCGTTTGAAGTATCGGTATTTGGATCTTCGTCGAGGAACCCTTCAGAGGAATCTGTTGATGCGCCACCGAGTGCTCCAGATCGTCCGAAACTATCTCGATGGCCACGGATTCTGCGACGTCGAGACGCCGATCCTTTATAAGTCCACGCCCGAAGGCGCGCGCGACTTTATCGTTCCGTCACGGATGAATCCGGGAACCTTTTACGCGCTTCCGCAATCTCCACAGACTTTGAAACAGCTTTTGATGATCAGCGGAATGGATCGCTATTACCAGATCGCGCGCTGTTTTCGAGACGAAGACCTGCGCGCCGATCGGCAACCCGAGTTCACCCAAATCGACATCGAACAAAGTTTCATGGACGAAGAGGCCTTCTTCCCGATCCTCGAAGGGATGGTCCAGAAACTTTGGAAAGAGGTTTTGGGCGTCGAGATCTCCGCGCCGTTTCGCCGGATGGCGTATCAGGAAGCGATGGAACGGTTCGGCTCGGATAAACCCGACGTTCGCTTCGGGCTGGAGCTTCGCGACCTTTCCGGAATTTTCGCGAAGTCCGAGTTTCAAGTCTTTAAGACCGCCGCAACGAAAAACTCCCGAGGAATCCCGGGATCAGTCCGCGCGATCGTCGTGCCTGGTGCCGCGGATCGATTCTCCCGCAAAGACCTCGACGAACTCACGGCGTTTGTCGCCCCTTACGGAGCGAAAGGTTTGCTTTGGATCAAAGTGAACCCGTCGGTGGACGGGGGAGCAGGGGTGGAACTCCAAAGTCCGGCCGCGAAATTCTTTACCGACGAGGAAAAGACGAATCTCGTTTCGACTTTGGAGCTGAAAGCCGGGGATCTTGTCCTTTCCGTGGCCGACGCCAAGAATAAAGTCGTTTTCGACGCCCTCGGTGCCTTGCGAATCAAGCTTGGGGAAAAGCTCGGAGTGATCCCGAAGCCCTCGGAGCACAAGTATTCGTTTCTGTGGGTCGTAAACTTCCCTCTACTTGAATTCGACGATAAGGAGCAGCGATTCTTCGCCTGCCACCATCCGTTCACTTCTCCGCGTCCCGAGTTTTTCGAGGATTTCGTCAACGGCACGAACCTCGATCGTATCGAAGCCTCGGCTTACGACCTCGTCCTCAACGGAGTGGAAGTCGGCGGCGGGTCGCTTCGAATTTATCGCTCCGACGTCCAGGGCGCGATGTTCAAGCTGCTGGGGCTTTCTCCGGAGGAAGCAAAAGAGAAGTTCGGCTTTTTTCTGGAAGCGCTTCAGTACGGTACTCCACCCCACGGTGGACTTGCCTTTGGCGTCGATCGATTAGTGATGTTGATGTGCGGAGCGAGCGCGATCCGGGACGTGATCGCATTCCCGAAAACGGCGAGCGGCGCATGTTTGATGTCCGAATCGCCTAGCCAAGTCGCGAAAGAACAACTGGATGAACTCGGAATTCTCGTACGCCAGCCGCCGTCGGGCGCTTGAACGATTTCGCACGGAGATTTTCGATTTTCTCGTCGTGGGCGGGGGAATCACGGGCGCCGCCGTCGCCTGCGATGCGGCGTCGCGCGGGCTTCGGGTCGCGCTGATCGAACGGAACGACTTCGCGTCCGGAACGAGTTCGGCTTCTTCGAAGCTGATTCATGGCGGTCTTCGCTATCTGGAGAACTTCGAGTTTAGATTGGTCTTCGAATCGCTCTCTGAGAGGGCGAATCTCGTGCGGACCCAACCGCACCTAGTCCGGTGGCTGAAATTTTATCTCCCAGTCTACGAATCGGATGCTCGGGGGATGGGAGTCGTCTCGCTTGGGCTCTGGCTTTACGATCTTCTTTCTCTTTTTCGCGCCCCCCATTTCCATCGCCGTCTTTCGCGCGACCAGATGATCAAGGAAGTTCCCGGTTTGAAGTCCGAGGGGCTTTTGGGTGGATTTACCTATTACGACGCTTCGATGTGGGACGACGTGATGTGTGTCGATAACGCCCATGCCGCGAAAGATCGGGGCGCCGCCATTGCCACTCGGATCGAAGCGATCAAACCGATCTGGACGGCGATTTCCGAGGAAGGACGTAAACGAATTTCCGGTTTCCAGTGCAAGGATTCGGAAAGCGGGGAAATGCTGGAGGTGCATGCGAAACGAACGATCATTTGTGGCGGACCGTTCACCGATCGCCTCGGAGAACTCTTGTTGCAAGGCGCACCGGAGGCAGAGGTCGAACCGTTTCGAACCGAAGACGGGAAATGGCGTTCGTGGTTGAAGCCTTCGCGCGGAACCCATCTGGTTTTTTCTAAGGATCGACTGCCGGTTAACGGAGCTCTGCTCCTTTCAAATCCGCAGGATGGCCGCGTTTCGTTCGTGATCCCACGCGAGGATTTCGGTGCCGGCGTCGTCATCGTTGGGACGACGGACGGTCCGTCGCCGGAAGACCCGGCACAAGTTCGGGCCGACGAAGAAGACGTGGCTTATTTGCTCGACTTACTCGTCCGTTATTTTCCGGCCTTGAAACTCACTCGGTCCGACGTCGTTTCGACCTACGCAGGCGTCCGCCCCTTGATGGACCCAGCTTTCGGGGCCGATCCCTCCGAGGGGGGGAGTTCGCTAGCCTCGGTGTCGCGCGAACACCATATCGGGAAAGGACCAGGCGGGACGACGCTCGTTGCGGGAGGGAAGTACACGACCCATCGAACGATGGCGGAGGAAATCGTCGACTGTGCGCTTGCGGATTGGGCGGAAGATGCTTGGCGTGACCATGCTCCTCGGGTTCCTCGTTGGCATCGGCCCCGGACGGGGGAGACGATCAATCCCGCGGTTTCCGCGGAAGCACGCGCGGCGTTTTATAAAAAATTACCGCAAGGCGTACCGTTGACGGTCATCCAAGATCTGGTCGAACGATACGGCGCGGAGGCCAGAAAAATTCTAGAATTGGCGGCTCAATATTCGGAGAGCCGTCCAAGCCCACCGGGATTTCCGTATCTGGAAGCGCAGCTTCGGTACGGGATCCGTTTTGAAATGGTCCTTCGTTTGGAGGATTTTTATTTCCGACGACTTCCGCTTTATCTCGGGCGTGAGGATCATGCGGAAGGGTGGATCGAAAGTCTGGCCGTCGTATGGGCACGGGAACTTGGGAAATCAGACGCCGAACGTACAAACGAGATCGCCGCTTTGCGTGCTCAGATCGCGAAAAGAAACCAAGGATACCGCTAAATTCAAGGCCGCTTAGACCGCACCCATGAAAGGCGACAGAAAATCTTGAGCTAAGACCTTTTGATTCAGAGGCACGGTGATTTCCCGTCGGAGCCGAAAGAGGCGTTCCGAGCGTTCGATCCAGAATTCGGCTGCTTGTTCTTTTCCTCCCAGTTTCTTCACACAACGCCGCGAGTGTTCTTCGAGCGCCTTTGCCGCGTCCGGGTTTCGAAGGGCGGCGTCGGCGTACCCGGAACGAAGGACGAGGTCTCCGAGCAACGGTTCGAACTGGTCAAGGAGGTTTCGGAATTTAGAAACGTCTCCCGCCGCGTAGTCGATCAGGGCGTGGAAGGCGGATTCGGGGGTCACAAGAAAACGCAGAATATCGGTCCGAATCTCCCATGCGTCGTCTTCAGATAACTCTAACGCGCGTGCCAGCGAACCTTCACCGATCGTGGCGACGACGGGAATGCGATTCTCGGGAACGTCCCTTTTTCGAAGCAGGGCTTCGAGATGGGATCGTGCCAGTGGCTGCATCCGAAGAATTTGGCAGCGGGA
>CAZAKW010000147.1:0-6926 GCA_964485835.1 uncultured Bacteriovoracaceae bacterium | reverse complement strand
ACGAGGGGGCGTACCTACAGCAAGAAATAAAACGTCTGCGCCGGGAATGGCTTCTTCGTACGAAGTCGTGAAAAGCAACCGGCCTTCGCGGATCCCACGTTTAACCAGATCTTCAAGTCCCGGCTCGTAAATCGGTATCTCGCCCCGTTTAAGCATCGCGATCTTATCGGGATCTACGTCCAGACAAACGACTGTCCGCCCGCTATCCGCAAAGCAAGCCCCCGCTACCAAACCCACATACCCTGTTCCAATTACCGCGACGCGCATAAGCCCTTATTTCCCAAAAACGGCGTGCTTATGCTAGCATTTTTCCATGCCACGTCCGCCCCTGAGCGTCACAATCATCACGCTCAACGAGGAAAGCCACATTGCTCGCGCGATCGAAAGCGTCCGGGGCTTTGCTCAAGAAATTCTCGTCGTCGATTCGGGTTCGACCGATCGAACGGTGGATATCGCGCGTCACCTCGGCGCCAAGGTTCTGACCAATCCCTGGCGCGGCTATGGGCAACAGAAAAACTTTGCCCAGTCCTGTACGGCCTATCCTTGGGTACTCAATATTGATGCCGACGAAGAGGTCAGTCCGGAATTAGCCGTTGAGATGCAACAGGCACTCGAACGGGACGAAAACCAGAATATCCTGGGCTACAGTGTCCCTCGACTGAGCAAATACCTGGGCCGATGGATTCGGCACGGCGGATGGTACCCGAATCGCGCAATACGTCTCGTGCATCGCGATCACGCCCAGTGGAGCGAACCCGAAGTCCACGAGGAGTGCGTCGTCCGGGGCGCCGCCCTTCCTCTCGAGCACGATCTTCTCCATTACCCCTTTCGTGATATCGGCGATCAAATTCTGACTAATCTTCGCTTTTCGCGACTGGGGTCGAACGCACTTCGACAAAAAGGTCACGTCAAAAGCCTTCTTCTTCTGGTTCTCAAGCCGATCGGAAAATTTCTCGAGACTTATCTTCTGAAACGGGGGTTTCGCGATGGCATTCCGGGGTTTATTATTTCGGTTAACGCCGCTCACAGTATCTTTCTGAAATACGCGTACCTTTTCGAGGAAACCGGAAACCGAAATGAAAGTTCTCATCATTGATAACACCCTGGATCCCGATTCTTGGGGATGCAGCAATCTGAAGAAATATGTACTTCGCTCTTCCGATCGAACGGCGTTCGTCCGAAGGTCGCCGACCGCGGATCTGCCGGAATCGATCCGGGGTTACGACCGGCTTGTCCTTTCCGGTTCCCGGATGAGCTGTTTGGACAAAACTCCTTGGACGGATAAGCTTGACGGTCTGGTTCTAGAAGCCCTGAATACGAACCGCCCGATCCTGGGCGTTTGTTACGGACATCAAACGCTCAACCGAACGCTAGGCGGGCGACAAGTCCTCAGGAAAGCTCCTCAATCGGAATTCGGTTGGACCGAGATCGAAGTGATCGAAAAAGCGCCGCTTTTCGCTGGGTTGCCAGATCGATTTTGGACCTTCTCCTCCCATTACGAGGAAGTGACCGAGCTTCCGAAAGGCATGCGCCTCCTCGCCCGTTCGAATGACTGCGCAGTTCAGGCGTGCCGCCTCGAAGATCTTCCGGTATACGGAATTCAATTCCATCCGGAAAAAAGTCTCGAGGAATCGAAACGTTCGATCGCGGGCTGGAAGAAAGACGAACGCCGTTCGCAAATTCGTTTTCCCGAGGAGAGCGAAAAATATTTTGATGAGACGGTCGGAGACCGGATTTTCGAAAACTTCCTGTCTGAAAGTTAAAATGCCTCCTTTGCTGAAAACGTTTCTAAAAGTGGGCTTTGTCGCCTTGGTTTTCTGGTGGCTGGCGAGGAAGAACCTGATCTCGATCGATGCGTTCATGGCTGGATTGAAGAATTGGCCGCAAATTCTGCTAGGCTCGGCCGCCCTTGCCTGCGCCACGGGAATTGCTGCGCTCCGATGGGGAATTTTACTTCGGGCCCAGGAAATCAACATCCCCACGCGCCGTTTGTTCCAACTCCACTTCGTCGGAAACTTCTTTAACGTTGCCTTGCCCGGTGCGGTCAGCGGCGACTTCGTGAAAGCGTTTTACATCGCGAAAGAGTATCCGGGCGGTCGCGCCAAAGCGTTCGGCAGCATTTTATTCGATCGGATTTTGGGACTTTCCGCGCTTGTGATCGTATCGCTCGCGGCTTTGCTTTTCGAAATTCGGAATTTTATCGGCTCTCCCATGCTTTCGGGCGTGAAAGTGTTCGTGCTTCTCGCAGGAATCGCCGTTTTCGTTTTCTACAGTTATCTTTTCCTGGTTCGCGAGAACCACGACCCCGTCTTAAGGGTTCTCCTCGCACTGGAGCGAAAACAGGCGAGAATCGGTTCCGTGGTGCGCATTTACCTAGGGATTCGCGTCTATCACTCGGAGCGAGGATTGGTGCTCCGCACGTTACTGCTGGCGTGCACGATCCACGTCCTCGCCGGATTCGCGTGTCTATGCTTTGCCCAGGCTCTGGGAGAATCGCAAATCCCAGTGAACGGGCTATTTGTCGTCGCGCCGCTCGGTCTTTTAGTCACGGCGATTCCGATATTGCCCGGCGGTGTCGGCACGGGCCACGCTGCCTTCAGTTTCTTCTTCGATTTGCTTGGATCAAAGCGAGGCGCGGACATCTTCAATTACTACGTCTTGATCCAACTTTTTTTCGGCGCGCTCGGCGGTCTTGTCTATCTTCGCTTTAAGGCCGCGGCCCCGGAAATCGCTCGCGAACTCGAGGCGGCGACTTAAAAGCCCTGCTCCACGCGTCCTTCGGCGAGGTTCTTGAAACAAGGAGGCGATGTCGCGCGATCGCCCCCTGACCATGCCGTACCTGCAGCCATTCCAAGCCGAAGCCCTGGCCGCCCTCGCGTCCGCGGAAATCCACCTCGCGCTCACCGCGCCGACCGGCGCGGGGAAAGGAGTGATTCTGGAAACCCTTGCTCGCAGCAAGGAAGAACGAGTGTTGCTGATCAGTCCTCTGATCGCGCTGGGGCGGCAGCAATCCCTTCGATTCCAATCGGCCGGCGTGCCGTGTTACACGGCGATGGGACAAGGTAGCGAACAGAGGAAGTCCATTCCGAAAGAATCTCGGGTTTGGATCCTGAGTCCGGAATCCGCGCTCGCCCCCGCCCGGGTTAGGGAAATCCGAGATTGGCAACCTACCCTGATCGCGGTCGACGAAGCCCACTGTCTTCAAGAATGGGGCGAAAATTTTCGGCCTGCCTATGCGAGGTTGATCGAACTGGTCTTGTCGCTGGGCCATCAACGAACGTTATGGATGAGCGCGACGTTTCCCCGAAAACTTTTCGCCGAGCTGCGATCCAAAATCCACGGGCGATGGGAGCAACACGGAACGTTTAAAATTTCGCCGACCCTTCGAATTCGCGAAGAAAGGGTGGCGTTTCCCGACCGCGTAGAGCGGATTGTCGCGAACGTGGCCGCCCGAAGCACGCCCGGTCTCGTATTCGCGGGCCCCCGAAAGAACGTCGGCCGATATATTGAGGTCTTAACCCCATTACGCGTGTTTCTTCCGTATCATGCGGGGATGAGCGACGAAGAACGACGAAACGTCGAGAAGAAACTGCTCCGCGAGAACTCAACCTTACCCGGAATAGCGTCGACCTCCGTCGTGGCGACCAATGCGTTCGGCATGGGAATGGATTTCCCTCAATTTGACTGGGTCGTTCTCGCCCAAGTGCCCTTTTCGCTTCTGGGATACATGCAGGCATTGGGTCGAGTGGGAAGGGCGGGTAAACCCGGGTATGCGGAGACGCTTTGGGCGGAGGAGGATTTCAGAATCGCTGGCTATCTAGTCGGATCGGCGGACCCCACCCGGCGATCGGTAAAGGACCTCGCGACCCTCAGGCACTATCTCGAATCGGACGCGGCGACTCGCGAGAGTATCTTGGCCGAGGAATTTCTTTAATTCTGCGCGGCTTCCGATACGACAGGATCGATTTTTACGTCGGTCGCCGGCCACGAAGACCCGGTCACGTTCTTATCAAATTGTAATGGTGACGAAAGCAGTGCGACTACCCGGTACAAATCGTTTCGGTTAGCTTCGACCTTCGACACCGGCAGAACAGCGATCCAAGTTAAGAGCCGAAACGTGCTGGGAGGAGCTTCGCCGTGTCGGACGATATACGTGAGAATCCCCCGAAGCACGACATCGGAAGATTGACCCGCGGCCTGCGCGAGCGTTTTTCGAAACACCGGATAGGCCCGATCCAGAATTTCGCGCTTATCGAGAACCTCGTCGTCGTTTACGTCAAACCGCTCCATAATGCTCTCAACGTAGTGCGGAAGCCCGGCAAAGGAGTCGATGTCGTAAGGACCAATCGGATTTTCGGTCTTGCCCCCGCGACGGGCGGCCGTCTCCATCGAATCCGCGATTTGGAGCCGTTCTGCGTCGGACATTTTCGCGTAATCCGCCTGTAAACCCGGAAACTGCTTCCAAAAATACCCGGTGTTTCCAAAATACGCTTTCCGAAAACATGCCGCAGAAAAAGCTTCACGACCCAATTCGTCGACGCCGACGTATCCGCAGCTACGCCATTCTTCGCCGATCGTCCGGTAAACACGACCGGAAAAACTACCCGTCGAAAAAAGGAAGGCGATGTAATAAGTTGCTTCGACCTCGTCCATCAAGGCGTCGCCGTCAGAGCTCGGCATGAACAGATTCGCCTCCCGAAAGCGCTTTGTCGCCACTTCCATCCAAGTCAACGCCGGATGGGCAAGCTTCCAAGCCAGCATGATTCGGTGGAAATCTCCGGTAAGCGCAGCCAAATCTTCGACTTTACCGGTCTTACGTCCCGACGCGGTAGCCGTGCCGTACACATCCAGAACATGTCGCATGGAGATCCTAAACCAACTCATCCGCATCATGTGGCTTCGGGTTCGTATCGGCCGCCGCTCGTCCGAGAATTCCATCTCGCCGGTAGTTTCCGGGAAAAGTCCGATGAAGGTTTTTGCGGTTTCAATGAGGGAATTGACTTCGGCGCGCACACGCTGGTCCTGAGAACCAAAATGATCTAGGTAACGACGAGCGGCAATTTCGAACTCTTTCGGCGAGGGTGAAGGCCCCAATTCCACGTAAATCCGCTTGACGTGCATCTGGGATCGCATTCCCTCTTCGTACAAATCAGAAAGGGTCGCAACGGCCTTAGAAGTAAGCCAACCGTCGACCCCTCCGCGAAGCGCGCGAACGACGATTTGCCTAAGGTCGTGCTTGATGGCCCCACGTTTTTCGTCGTTTAGCGCGGCAAAAGGAGCGGTATCGATCACGGGATCGAGTAATTCGAGCGGAATGCCGGCGCCGTGATAACGGATAATGCGGTTCAAATTCGCCTCGAGGCGGCGAGCAAGATCGACCCGAAACTGATCTTCTCCTCCGACATCGTCCAGGCCGCTTTCGTCGAGGTCACGATAAGCGAAAAGCAGTCCACCGATCGCGGCTCCTTCGTGAATGATCGTGGGCCACGTCTGCGCCTCGATTCGTTCGGAGCTGCCCGCCGCGACGATTGCTTTTAAGTGGCGCGCGAAGTCCCCGTACTTATCGACGAGTGCGGGGTCGCCTCCGTGCAGAGCGAGGATCTCCTTCACAAACGGAAGGAAGGATTCCTTTTCAACCGCCTGGCTGCCGCGAAGGCCGCGAAGGTAATTGCCGACTCGTTCTCCGAGGACGCTTAACCCGTCGGCAAGCCGGAGGAGATTGGCAGGAGATTTGGCGACTCGGCGAGCTCTCAATATCGGAAGAAGTTCGGTCGTTTCCTTGCGTAAGACTTCGCTCAACCGGAGGAACTCGTCGATTTCCTCGCGGGTTATGGTCGTGGCCGAGCCCCCGAAAGCCGACGCTTTGATTTCAAAGAGGGAGCCTATAAAGACATCGGAAACCGGCCGCTCCACGATCAAAAACTTGCGGACCAGCGCCGCGATGTCGGCCCGATTGTAGCCATTCGGATCTTCCCCCCGAACGTATTTTTTGAAGAAAGTAACCTGGTCCTTCACGCAATCAAACGTCGCGGCCCATTCGCTTTCTTCAATGTTTCCGTCGAAATAGCGGGAGACACGGTCGCCGAGCTGGTCGTAACAGCCGATATCGCTTCCCGGTAAGAGCGTTCGATCCGCCGCCGGTTTATCGTCGAGGCGGCCACAAGAGAAAAGGGCCGTGATGCCGGCGCAGAAAAAAAGAACCTTCAATCCGGAACGGAGGACAGGTTTAAAAAGCATACGCGACGGCTCCCCGGAAGCGATCGTTGCCCTTTTGCATACCGAAATATCCTTTACCGGTAGCGGAGGCAAAGAAGTCGCTGCCCAATGTCAGGGTCAACGCATTGTCTTTTCTTGGTAAGAGATAAGTCCAATCGATGCTGTAGAGCTGCGATCGATACTCGAGATCCGCCAACAGACTGAGGGCGTAGGTCGTCCGGTCGCTTGCGCGGTATTGGATTGCCCCTCGCGTGGCGCGGTGGAATGGGAAACGGCCGGGAAGATCGACGGTGAACTCCTGCTCTTCTTGAACTTCGGTTCGCTCTTCGTCGACATATAAAAAGGATGCATTCAGGAACCAATTTCGCGCGATCGTCACGTTTCCGCCTAAGGAGGCGAGAAAGGCGCGCTCAGAGCGAGTCGCGATCCATGTCGAGGGGACATCGCGGGACGTGGGGTTCTCTTCGGTGATCGAAGCCCAGACTCCGTATAAAGAATTCTGGTAGCCCGTTTCAAATTGGAGCAAATGGTGGCGCTGGGTCGCAGGGTGAATCCGAACATTAATCACGTCTCTTTGGAGCTCGTAAGAAGGTTCGACGGCTAGATTCGTCTGGTGGACGGGTAAAAACCCGTACAGCCCTTGGGCCCAATACCCTTTTCCGTCTCGCTCGCTTGACCATCGAACCGAAGTGACTCCGCCGGGATTGAGC
>CAZAKW010000146.1:0-6936 GCA_964485835.1 uncultured Bacteriovoracaceae bacterium | reverse complement strand
GCCGGCTTGTGCGATGGCGACGCCAAATGGCTGCCACGCCATCAACGCGGAAACTCCGTAACAGGCAATCTTTGAACGAATGGACGTTTTCATCACTCTCTCCCTAACCGCACCCGCAATTCGTCGCAGGGTACTTTCATAATCTTCTCTTTTAATAGGCGCCACGCCTCAGGATCGCTCTTAGGACTTAAAGGGCGCTCTTCAAACGCTTCGTACGAAGCCGTCCAATCCTTGACCTTTTTCTTTCGCATTTCGAGGCAATCGAACGCGTCGTCGGCGGCCTTTTGAAGGCTCGCCACGCTTAAGTCGGCGAAATTGGCGCGAATTCCATAGATCGTCCAGTCGACAACGTCCACGGCCCCGGCGGGGTCCGAAGCGACGTAAAACACCACGGTTGCCCCAAACGCTGCGCCCACCGCGGTCTGGAAGACCTCCCAACCGTAATCAAGATGCCCAAGGAGCCAAAAACGCTTTCGATAAAGCGGTTCGATCGCGGCAAGCCCCCCCTCTTGGTAAGCAGGAACCCAATGCAGAGGAACCGAACGCCAGTTCAATAGGTTTGCATTCAGTCCGAACGTCCATCCCTTTCTCAGAACGACTTTCGAGAGCGTGTAAGTCCCTGCCAAAAGCGGAACTTCCCAAAGATAGGACCGCTGGCCGACCCAGCGCTGAAAATGCTGGAGCCGATTCGGCTCGCGAAAGAATCCCAGTTTTCGAAACGCTTCCGATAAAATCTCTCGCTCGAGTTCCTGCGTCACCCGTGCCGCCATCGCTTCCTTGACCGGAAGTGGAAGCACCCGCTGCCACAGTGGGCGTTTGGAAAGATGGGAGAGTGCGTAGAGTTCCGCCACGATCCGACTGGTTCCAGCGGTGCCGAATACATCTCCCGACGCAATCACCTTTTGGAGTTCGCTTGCGAAACGCTGGCCACGTTTCGGATCCGCGCGAAAGGCCTTACCGATATCGAAGAGTTGCGAACCCAGACGACTGGAAACGGCCTCGATGTACGCGAGTACTTCTTCAGGGCCGGAAGACGCTTCGATCACGCTTTCAAGCCGGCGAATCGATTCGTCCTCAAACTTTTGCGGCAGCTCCCTCGCCCACTTTTCCTGGGCGAGTTCAAATTCGGACATTTGGAACTTCGCTTCTTCGGATGGCATCAAAAGCGTTCGACACGCCCACCCCGGCATGCGAAATGCCGCCTCGACGTTTGCAGGCGCAAAAAGCCCAAGGCCCAAGGTAAGCAGAATTACCGCGACGCCGCTCTTGAGTGGCGCCAGCTTTTTGACGAAAGGAGTCTCACCAGGGACAAAAGCCATCCCTCTCTTATCGGACTAGAGGAAGCGTTCTTGAATCGCTTGGATCCCGCGGCGTGAGGCCGCTCCCAGAGGCACTTCCGGGTTGAGAAGCGAGATCCATCGCCCCGGCGCGCTCCGCCACTGCGGACTCGTCGAGGACACGCCGAGCACAATCACTTCGCGCGAGATTTTATGTTGAGTGACGACGTGCCGAGTTTCGAGCCGGCCAATCTCGTCCGTCGGTCGCCGTTTTTTTTCCAATCCGAATGGCGCCGCTTCCGGAAAATCCCAAAGACCGGCGCGCCACTTCCCTTCGGGCGCTTTTTCCAAATAAATCCGCCTCAGTTTCAAATCCACATAGGCGCGGCGCCGCTCGGAAACCTCCACCCAAAGTTTCGGCTTTTTCTTTGGCGGATAGGCCTCGACGTCTCCGACTTGAAACGCCTCGCAATCGCCTGAAACCGGACAAACCCGGCACGCGGGCCGGCGTGGAGAGCAAAGCGTCGCGCCGAGTTCCATCCACGCTTGATTCAAACTCGAGGGCGAGAGTTTTTTTTCCGTGGCACGAACGACCGCATCTCTCGACAACTCCCAAAGCGTCTCTTTGTAACGGATATCCCCCTCACGGCGATCCAGACGTCGCATCCGAGAAAAGACCCGCTCGACGTTTCCGTCGACGATGGGCTCGGCGTGATTCAAGGCGATCGACGTGATGGCGCCCGCCGTGTACGGTCCGACCCCGGGTATCTCCAACCAATCCTCGCGTGTTTTTGGAAATCCGGCGTCGCTGCCTCCACGCTCGACGATGGCTTGAGCGGCGCGATGGAGATTTCGCGCGCGCGAGTAATACCCTAGCCCCGCCCACTGGAGCATCACCTCCGCGTCTTCCGCTCGCGCCAATGCTTCGACACTAGGAAACACGGACGTAAACCGTTCAAAATAAGGGAGGACCGTCGCCACCTGGGTTTGCTGGAGCATGATCTCGGAGATCCAAACCCGGTACAGGGTCGGCGACTCGCGCCAGGGAAGGATTCGTTGATTGCGATCAAACCAGGCAACCAAACGGCGCATCGCCGCTAGGTCCACACCCGCCGCGGCGGATCCCATCCGCTTTTGATTTTTCACGGGCGTCCGTTTCGTCGTCAATTTTTTCACGACCCGTTTCTTCGTGCCTTGCCGATTTCCCACGCCCCCCTTTTCCCATATGCTCGAGAGAATGGGCAAGGTTTGGAAACGCATCCTTCTGATTTCCTTGGCAGCGTCGATGGCGAGCGTCTCCGCGCGCGCTGCGTCCCCAGCCACCCTTCAGGCGGCATTCCCCCTACCGGCGAAGGACTTCACCGTGGTGCTCGATCCGGGCCATGGCGGATCGGATCTCGGCGCCGTCCACCGGGAGAAAGACTCCCATGGCAAACCCCTCGTCTTTACGGAAAAGCAGGCGGTCCTTGCCCTTGCCCAGGAAGCGAAACGCCAGCTGGAACAGAAGACCTACCCCGTCCTTCTCACCCGCGATATCGACGCCGACATCGCCCTCAACGCTCGCACCGCGATTGCGAACCGGGCGCATGCCAAGATTTTCGTCTCGCTCCACATGAACTCCTACGCCCACGCCGAAGCCCCCTCGAAACCGAAAAAATCCAAGCGCAAGAAAGCTTCACTCGGGGCCGAAGGGATCGAGACGTTCATCCTGAACTCGACCACGGACCGAAGCTCCCAGCGTCTCGCTGACTTGGAAAACAAAGGCCTGGATCCAACCCAGGGATCGCGGTTGACGGGGGAAACCGAAGTGAATTTGATTCTCAAGGATATGACGTTGGACGCGAACCTGCCCGAATCCAAACGGCTCGCCTGCGCCCTCCAAAACCACCTGACAAAAGTCACCGGCCAGAAGACCCGTGGCGTGAAGCAAGCGCTCTTTGTCGTTCTTCTCGGGGCCGACATGCCGACGACGCTCGTCGAAGCGGGCTTCGTCACTTCCGAGCGGGATCGAAAATTAATCTCAACCGATCACGGAAAACGCGCGATGGCGGCGGCGCTCGTTCGCGCCATCGAGCAGTTCCGGCTTGAGCAAGGCACGGCAAAGGGGCGTAAGCAGCTAAGCAGCTGTCTAGTTTCTAGTCACTAACTGTCGGGAATCGATACACTTACAAACCTATTTTATACTGTAATTTCATATACTTATCTACACACCCCAACTTGGCACTCTCGTTGCTTTATCTAAGTTTGAGAGAGATGCCCAAAGATTGGGTGTGGAGGAACTATGAGAAATACCAAGCCAGTCGTTTTAATGGTCGCCCTCGTCGCAGCTTTTGCGATGTCGGGCTGTGGAAAGAAGAATAACAACCCAGGTGGCGTCCCGCTACCGGGCCAGCCAGGCTACCCCCAATATCCACAAGGAAACTTCCCGGGTGGAGTCGGCGGACAGTGCGCACCGATCTCCGGACCGATCCCATTCTCGGGAGCGTTCTACGTGAACTCGGCAAGCATCGTCTCCAGCCAGACCGGCGCCGTGCCGATCCAGCCGATGCCCACGAATCAATACAATCCGTACGGACAACAAGGAATGCTCCAGCTTTCCGGTTCCGGCTCGGACGCTTGGATGACTTTGCAAGTCCAGATGATGAGCACGAATCAAGGTTCGGGCGGTGGACAAATGCAACTGAGCAGCCTCTTCGTACAGAGCCTAATGTACAAGATCCAAACCGGCCAGATCCCGATGGCGGGAATGCCGGGCATGACCGGAATGCCGGGCATGAATCCGTACAACCCTTATCAACCGCAGATGAATCCTGCGGCGATCTGCGCCTCGATCGTGAAGATCGACCTCGGGCACTACGCAACGACCCTCTACGGCGGGCAAGTTCAGATCATGCTGAACAACAGCGTGCCTCTGATCGTAAAGTTCTAAGCGCATCGCTCGGAACTCAAGGTAATAAACTAGTACGTTAGCGAAATCGGCAGCGACCGCGGAGCAGAGGGCAAGCAGCGTAGAGTGGACGATCCGGCCCGGATCGATACGAGTAGATTCCCTAAAAGAGGCCTTCGATCGACCCCAATGGCTTGGGGGGCGGAACGAAGGCCTCTTTCTTTTTCTGGAAAAAGACGCGATCCTTAAATGGATGCGAACGGACCGCTCTTCAATGCTTCGCCTTTCCTTGGCATCCCTACTCGCACTTGGCGCGGTCGCCTGCTCTGAGGACGACGGAAAGACTTCCAAACCCATTACGATATTCGATTCCGCCCCCCCGGCCCCGCGCACGGATTCTGTTAAGATCGCCGCGTTCATCGTACGCCTCGAACAGAAATACAAACGCGAAGCCTATCGAAACGCGATTGACCTCCACTTCCTCTCCGGCGGCGAGAATCGCGTGAAGGTTCGCGTGACTTACGACCGTAAGACCGATCCCACGATGGCGGCCTCAATCGCAGATGCCGCCGTGGAATTGGCCAAGCGTCTTCGACGCGAGGATCCCGAACTTCGCGATATCGACATCCTTTTTGAGCGCGAGTTGCGACCGCGCGAGGAATAGAATGCAAGACCTCCTCTCGGCGATCGGACTCTTCCTCGATGCCCGTCGGATCGACCGTGGCGCCGCGAGTGCAACGCTATCCGGCTATCGAAGCGACTTGGAACAGTTCGCTTCGACCCTACCGGCAACGGGAGCCACGCGGTTAAATTCGATCACGCCGGCCGATCTCCACGCCTTCCTGCGCGCGCTCCACACCGCTCGTTCCCGTCCGGCATCGGTTGCTCGCAAGGTTTCCGCGCTTCGCCAATTTTTTAAATTCGCGGTGCTTGAGTTGGGATTGCACGAAAATCCGGCGGAACAGCTTCGCTCCCCGGCGACCGCGCAGCGACTGCCGAAATTCATCAGTCACGCGGAAATCGAAAAACTGCTCGCCGCCGTCGGCCAGGGCCTTCCCTATCCCGAACCGATCCGAAACGCGCTCGTGCTGCGCGACCAGGCGATGGTGGTCCTTCTCTACGCCACGGGTCTTCGCGTGAGCGAACTCGTCGGCCTCACCACCCACGCCGTAGATCTCTCCCTCGCCTACGTCCGGGTGCTCGGCAAGGGCGGTAAGGAACGGATCGTGCCTTTCGCAAGGCCCGCACGCGACGCTCTGGACGAATATCTCGCGGGGGGGCGTCCATTACTTCTCGGGCCCGACTCGCATCGCGACGAGACGCCTAACGATAGGCTTTTTCTCTCCCGCCGAGGCGAAGGACTCACCCGCCAGTCGTTCTGGGGAACGCTCAAGGATCTGGCCGTACTCGGCGGACTCAACGAGGAAATCTCTCCGCACCGTCTCCGGCACTCGTTCGCGACCCATCTTCTGCAAGCCGGGATGAATCTACGCTCGCTGCAAACGCTGCTCGGCCATTCCGACTTGTCGACGACGCAGATCTACGCCGGCGTCACGCCGGAACACCTACAGACGCTGCATAAAAAGTATCACCCGCGGGGGGGGAAATAGCGCCGCCTTTTATTCGCAGGCGAGAAGGCGCTGGAGCTTGGCGCCGTCCGGATAGGCAGGAAGGGGCGCCTCAGGTGGCAGCAGAGCGGCGGGACTCGCTAAGACAATTTTGCACCCGCCACCGAATTTTTTAGCCATCAGCCGCAGACGGTATTTCCCCTGATCGACGATGCCCGCTCCTTCGCATTTGAAATTCTGCACCAGACCGCCGGTGACATACTCACAGCCAATGCAGACCCGGCACTGAGAATCTTCTAAGCGACTCACACGCCCATAAACTTCGAACTCAGATGCAACCGACGATGCCGATAGCAACAAAAAGACGGCTCGAAGGATCATTGTACCACTCCCGAAAACACCGGAGTATTTTCACAAGCCCACGCCGCGAGGATCTCGTCTCTCTTCTCCGGCGGATTCGCCCGGGAGAGCACCCCTAACAATCGCTCGAGATTTTGGGTTTGTTTGGCGACGACCACCAGATCCCGCAATGCAGGAAAACCGTCGAAGGACGCATGCTTTACGAATTCCGCCTCCAGCTTTGCATACTCCTTTTCAAGCGCCGCATATTGGGGGGCATTGCGATCCGTGCTCCCGATTTTTCGCATGACCTCGCCAGACCGCCGCAAAAGTTCGTTTTTCTGGGTGGCGTACTGCTCTAGCTCCTTATTGGCACTCAAGCGACTGATCTCGAGACGCCCCCTCAAACCGTCCAGGACTTTTTCGATGTCCTGCTGATTCTTGCCGAACGTTTCGCGGTCTACTCGTGCCTCGAGTGACGCCAAAGACGCGCCGAGATCGGCGATCGCGGGAGCAAGCTCGGAAAGTCCCGGTCCTTTGCATTGGGCGGCTTGAAGTTGATAAGGAGGTTCCACGTTTCGCTCGCTTTGCCAAAACCATCGGTCCTGATTAAAAGTTTGAGTGGATCGAACGTGGCGGAAATAATCTTCGCGGAGTTTGTCCGCACCTTTTTCCAATCCTGAGGTGCTTTGCTTGAATACATCGAATAAATCGTTATTGAGCCCAACGTCAAATCCGTCCGGGAAGACCGCGTCGAGAGGTTCACGACCTTGCGCACTGCCCGGACCCTGGGCTTTTGAACGGAACGGGCCCGTGCGCGTAGCCTTCTCCACGGAGTAAACGCTGCTGGTTCGCCAGGAAGTGA
>CAZAKW010000145.1:0-6961 GCA_964485835.1 uncultured Bacteriovoracaceae bacterium | reverse complement strand
GTCTCGCCTCCCACGGTTTCGCCGGAATTTGTCGGCCCTGTTCCCGGCCGCGACGAGCTCTACGTTTTTGGCGAGGGACGGCTTTCTTTAACCGCGTTTGAAACTCTGCGTGAAGAGTATAGCGACCTCTCGACTACCGACGTTGCCCGTGTCGCGCTGATCGCGCAGTGGTTGGTTTCCCGTCTGCCCGAAGCGGCGCGAGCCGAGCGTTTTGGCGACGCCACGCGCTGTGCGCGCGCGGCGATCTTATCAAGCACGAGACGCGGCTTCCGGGAAAAAATGGATCCCTCTCTCCTTCCGGTTTTTAATCTCAGAAGCGTCGCAGAGTTGCTTACCGCCTGGAACGGAGTCGTGGTCGCCCGCGTTATCGAGTGGAATCCCGCCCTCGTCCGGGAATACGGCATCGCCGTTTCCTCAATCCGGGCAAACTCCGGTTGAGCCCCTCTTCCCATTGTGCGAGAAACAGAAAATGCTTCGGATTTTCAAAGGTTTCTCGATCCGCACCTCCGTCTTAGCGTTCACGCTCGGCGGCTTTCTATGGGGCGAGGCCAGCTTCGCCACGGTCATCGAAAAATTAGAGGCCACTGTCAATAACCAGCTCGTGCTCAGGTCGGACATCGCCCGGTTTCGCCGAACGATTCCCCTCCGCGCCCAATTGGATCCGCTCTTTAACGGGTCTCCGCTTGCCCGCGAAGGCGCCAAAGCGGACGGCGGTACCGTTCTCGAATTTTTGATCGATGAGCAAATTATCCTGCAACAGTTCCCGATGACTGATGCTGAGGTCGAACAAGAAATCGGTACGATTCAAGCAAACAATCGCATTTCCCGAGAGCAGCTTCGTGAGGCGATTCGTTCGCAAGGCTTTTCGTTCGAAGACTATTTCGAGCTAATCCGCGTGGGCGCGGCGAAGCGAAACCTGATCGACCGCGAGATCCGTACGAAGGTGACGGTGTCCGACGACGAGGTTCGCAATTATTACTATGGCACTTTCGCAAAGGGCCAATCCGCTCCTCCCGCCTATCACGTGCAGATCATTTCCCAGAAAGATCGCTCGAAGATCGCCGACGCCCACCGGGCGGTTAAAAACCAGGAAGACTTCGCCTCGGTTGCCAAACGTTATAGCGAGGATAGTTCCGCCGAAACGGGTGGAGAACTTGGGACTTTTACCGCAGAGCAGATGAATCCCTTGATTCGTTCCGAACTCAAGAAGCTTAAAGTGGGTGAAACGAGCCCGATTTTAGGCAACGCGAAAACGGGATTCTTTTTCGTCCGTCTCGCCTCGATAGGCGCGGGTGACGACGCCCGATTACAACAAGCTTCTGAGCAAATTCGCGCCCAGCTCGCGGGTGGTGAGTATCAACGACAGCTCGAACTTTGGCTCGAGCGCCAACGTCAGGCCGCTTTTATTCGGCGCGCGGGCGATCCGCCGGCGGCGGGGCTACCTAAAGGCCTCTAGAATGCGCGCTAACCTCGTCGTTACGCCAGGCGATCCGGACGGCATTGGCCCAGAAATCGTTTGGAAGTCCATCCGCCGCAATCACTCCCGGTGGAAAAACCACTCCCTCCTTTGTATCGGAGCTCGCGCACCCTTTGATCGATTAGGCGCACGCGTCCTGCTCGCCGATCCGGAAAACTTGACGGCCCCTAAAGATCCCAAGCCCCATGTTTGGCTGCTTGAAGCGCCGACGCAAACCGATCCAAAACTTCTCCTTGCCGGCTACCAAGCCGGTTGGTCGATCGAGACCGCGGCATCGCTCGTTTTATCCAAAGAATTCGCCGCTTTGATCACCGGCCCGATCCATAAAGGCCGCCTCAACCACGGGGGCTACGCTTTCGCAGGACACACCGATTTTCTTTCCGCGCTCTGCGGAACTCCGCCCGTACCGGTGACGATGATGCTTGCGAACGAAATCCTTCGCGTTTCTCTGGTCACCACGCATTGTTCGCTCGCATCCGTATCGGGAAAACTAAGCCGGGAGAACATCACGCGCGCGACCGAACAGACGATTTTGGCGCTACGTGAGCGATGGGGAATTCGCACGCCTAAAATTTCGGTCTGTTCCCTCAATCCACATTCTGGAGAAAACGGATTGTTCGGTCGCGAAGAAATCGAGCTGATTCAACCTACCCTCGCGGCCCTCCGGAAAAAATGGAAAGGGAAGGCCCTGATCGGCGACGCCCTCCCCGCCGATACGCTTTTTGCGAACCATATCGCCGCTCCTCCCCGCTCCCGGGCGGACGCCGTCGTTTGCATGTATCACGATCAAGGATTGATTCCGGTCAAACTCGTGGATTTTCCACACACCGTAAACGTGACCCTGGGTCTTCCTCTTATCCGCACGTCCGTCGATCACGGAACGGCATTTGATATTGCCGGAAAAAACCGCGCGGATCCCCGAAGTTTCGAATCGGCTACGGAGCTTGCCCTTCGTCTCGCCAAAAATCAAATGAGACTCCCGTCTCGCCGCAAACAAAGGAACACAGTATGAGCCCCGTTTCGAAATGGAACCCTTCGATTTTTCGTGAATACGATATCCGGGGTATCGCCGGAAAAGATCTCACGCCGGAATTCGCCGAGCACCTCGGACAAACCTATGCCCAATACCTGGGAGGCCGGAAGCCGACCCAAGGGCGGTCGGCCCTTAAAGTCGCCGTCGGAAAAGACTGCCGCCTTTCTTCGGACGATCTGACCGACGCACTTGTGCGCGGACTCACGTCCGGCGGCCTCGACGTCGTTCGTCTTGGCATCTGTCCAACTCCGCTTACTTATTTCTCCGTATTCACGCTCGAGCTTGACGGCGGCATCATGGTCACCGGATCACACAACCCCGGCGATTATAACGGGTTTAAGATTTCCGTCGGCAAAGAAACCATCCATGGACATCAGATCCAAGAGCTCCGTTCGATCATGGATAAACCCGCCGTAAAAGGCGGACGCCAGGGGGTCGTTTCCGAGTATGATCCGATTCCGCCCTACATCGATCACGTCGTAAAGAACGCCAAACCACTTCAAAAAAAGCGCATCGTTTTAGATGCCGGCAACGGCACGGCCAGCACGGTCGCTCCCGAACTCTTCCGGCGTTTAGGCGCGGAGGTTTTCGAACTTTACTGTGAGCTGGACGGGCGTTTTCCAAACCACCATCCCGATCCCACGGTTCCGGAGAACCTCCGCGACATGGTGAAGATGATCCGGGAAAAAAATGCAGACTTCGGCATCGCTTTCGATGGTGATTCCGATCGAATCGGCTTGGCCGACGAAAAGGGAACCATCATTTACGGAGACGAGATGATGGTGATGTTCGCACGCAGCGTGCTGAAGGACAATCCGGGCGCGACCGTGATCAGTGAGGTGAAGTCAAGCTACCGATTGTACGAAGACATCGCCCGAAACGGCGGTAATCCCATCATGTGGAAAACGGGACATTCGTTGATCAAGTCCAAGATGAAAGAATCGGGGGCGCTGCTCGCCGGCGAGATGTCCGGGCATATTTTTTTCGCGGATCGCTATTTCGGGTTCGACGACGCGATCTATGCCGGGTCTCGGGTCTACGAGATCGCAAGCGAGACGTCGGGTCCGCTTTCGAGCGTGCTAGCGAATCTCGAAAAAACCATCAACACACCCGAAATTCGCATCGACTGTGAGGAGGACAAAAAGTTCGCCCTCGTGGAAGGAACAAAAAAACGCCTCGTTGCCCAAAAGGTCGGCAAGGTCAACGATATCGATGGTATTCGCATCGACTTCGGTGATGGGTGGGGCCTAGTACGCGCCTCCAACACCCAGCCCGTTCTGGTGCTGCGCTTCGAGGCCAAATCAGCCTCTCGAATCGCCGAAATTCGGAAGGTCGTTGAAGCCGCGCTTGACGAATCGGCGCGCGAACTCGGCCACGCCCCCTTGAATACGAACGCGAATGGAACCCATCACTAATAAGCGTAGCGCTCCGAAGAAGCCTTCCTCCAAGCGGAGGATACCTTCGGAGCCTGCCCCGTCATCCGTGCCGCGCACCTCCCTTCCCGACGAAGCCATCGTCGTGCGCGGGGCGCGCGTGCATAATTTGAAGAATCTCTCGATTACGATTCCTCGCGACACGCTGAGTGTGATCACCGGCCTTTCGGGTTCGGGAAAAAGCTCGCTGGCTTTTGATACGATTTACGCCGAGGGGCAACGCCGCTACGTGGAAAGCCTCTCGGCTTACGCACGGCAGTTTTTGGAGCAAGTCGGGAAACCCGAAGTTGATCTGATCGAAGGGCTCAGCCCCACGATTTCGATCGAACAGAAAACGATCGGGTATAACCCGCGCTCTACCGTCGGAACCGTCACCGAACTTTGGGACTACCTTCGGTTGCTTTACGCTCGAATTGGAAAACCCTTCTGCTATGAGTGTGGGAAGCCCATCCGCTCGCAATCACCGCAGCAAATTACGGATCAAATCCTCGGTTATCCGGAGAATACCAAGCTTGCGATCCTCGCCCCGATCGTACGTGGGCGAAAAGGGGAGTATCAGAAAGAACTCGCCCAGCTTCGACAACGAGGCTTCGTACGAGTCCGTATCGATGGCGAGGTTTTGGAACTTTCTCAAGATATCGCTCTCGATAAGAGCAAAAAGCACATGATCGACGTCTACGTGGATCGCCTTGTAATCAAGGGCGATCGGGGCGTACTCGCGACCCGCGTGAGCGAATCGGTGGAACTCTCGCTTAAGCTCGGCGAAGGCCAACTGATTCTGGAGACGCACGGTCCGTCCGGCATCGAAGAAACGTTGCTTTCGGAAAAGTTTGCCTGCCAGGACTGCGGTATCAGTTATCCCGCGCCGGAGCCCCGGACCTTTTCGTTCAATAGTCCAATGGGAGCCTGTCCAAGCTGCGATGGTCTTGGGATGAACCGGGCGGCGATCGACGAAGGGGGTGGCGAAGACGAGGAAGAGGGCGCCGACCTTCCGATCTTCGTCGAAGAAGTGACTCCCGAAAGCCACCCCTGTCCTGAATGCCGTGGCGATCGATTACGAATCGAAAGTCGTTATTTCCGAATTGGGGGAAAGAACATTTCCGATGTCGCCCGGCTTGCGATCACGGACCTGGAAGCTTATTTTAAGAATCTCAAACTCACTGACCGCGAAACGCTGATCGCGGATCGAATCGTCAAAGAACTCGTGGAGCGTGTACGGTTTTTAAACGAGGTTGGCGTAGGCTACCTCTCGCTTTCACGCCAGGCCGCCACGCTTTCCGGTGGAGAATCGCAGCGCATCCGCCTCGCCACTCAAATCGGAAGTTCGTTAGTGGGCGTGATTTACGTGCTCGACGAACCGTCGATTGGGCTCCATCAAAGAGATAACGATCGCCTGATCGAAACGTTAAAGCGGCTTCGAGACCTGGGGAATACGGTATTGGTCGTGGAGCATGACGAAGATACGATGAAGCAAGCCGACTTTATCGTCGATATCGGCCCGGCGGCCGGCGTGCACGGCGGGACCGTGATCGCGACGGGAACTTACGACGAAATCGCCGCCCATCCGACGAGCTTAACCGCGAAATATCTCCGCGGCGATCTGACCGTGCCGATACCGGAACGCCGCCGCATTCCCGAAAAGGCGCGCTCATTGCGAATCGAGGGGGCGCGGCAAAACAACCTGAAGAATGTCACCGTCGAATTTCCCCTTGGAACGTTTACTTGCGTGACTGGTGTTTCGGGCAGTGGGAAATCCACGCTGGTGATCGATACTCTGTACCGGCTGCTCGCGCGTGAGGTTTATCGAGCAAAAATCGCAGAGCCCAAGATCAAAAAGGCGGCCGGTTTCGACCAAGTCGACAAGGTCGTCGATATTGACCAAAGTCCGATCGGACGCACACCTCGTTCGAATCCGGCGACCTACACCGGGCTTTTTTCTTTCATCCGAGAACTTTTCGCAAAACTCCCCGAGGCCCAAATCCGAGGCTATAAATCGGGCCGTTTTTCGTTTAACGTAAAAGGCGGCCGCTGCGAGACCTGCGAGGGCGGCGGCATGACGAAGATCGAGATGCATTTTCTTCCGGACGTTTTCGTCCGGTGCGACGTCTGCAAAGGGAAACGCTACAATCGCGAAACTCTCGATATTCGGTACAAAGGTAAAAATATCGCAGAAGTCCTGGCGATGACCATCGAGGAAGCGGCGATCTTCTTCGACGCCGTGCCTTGGATTAAATCCCGCCTTACCGTCCTCAACGACGTGGGCCTAGGCTATCTCCAACTCGGTCAAGCGGCGACGACGCTTTCCGGCGGCGAAGCCCAACGAATCAAACTCTCCCGCGAACTCTCAAAACGCGGCACCGGAAAAACCATCTATATCCTGGACGAACCCTCAACGGGGCTTCACTTCGAAGATATTCGTAAGCTCGTGGCGATGCTCCAGCTTCTCGTCGACCAGGGAAATACGGTGATTGTCATCGAGCACAACTTAGATCTGATCAAAGTCGCCGACTGGGTCATCGACGTGGGGCCCGAAGGCGGTTCCGGCGGAGGGGAGATCGTCGTCGTCGGCCCTCCGGAAACCGTTGCCGCGCACCCTACGTCCCA
Source organism: uncultured Bacteriovoracaceae bacterium (assembly GCA_964485835.1). GTDB lineage: Bacteria > Bdellovibrionota > UBA1018 > UBA1018 > UBA1018 > JACMQW01. Next base: position 414 of record CAZAKW010000145.1, on the reverse strand, counting down.
TACCGGCCGGTATCTGAAACGATACCTCAAACAAAAGCGCGGCGGTGAGACCTTGTCATAAATGCAAAAAGCCCCGCGCCGCCAAGAGCGGGACGGGGCTTCAAACGGCTTATTCGTATGAATCAGGTTTTGATCAGCGCGATAACGAATGCGTAAAGCACGAGCGATTCGATCAACGCCAACGAGATAATCATTGGGACGAAGATTTTCGGTTGAGCCGCAGGATTGCGAGCAATCCCTTCAAGAGCGGCGGCAGCCGTTTTACCTTGGCCGAGCGATCCGCCGAAGGCCGCGACGCTGATTGCGAGTGCAGCGGCAAGCGAACCGTAGCTCGTGGTTCCGGCAGCAGCAGCGACAGGAGCCGCAGCGTCATCTTGAGCGAACGCGACGGTAGCGAAAATCGAAACAAAAGCG
>CAZAKW010000144.1:0-6974 GCA_964485835.1 uncultured Bacteriovoracaceae bacterium | reverse complement strand
GAGGTTCGTGTATCGATCGCTTCCGGGCAAGGCGACCGCATACCCGATGCCGATTCCCGTCGGCTGCACGATGGCTCGACCATCCTGGAGATCGAGAATTTTACCGTCTAAATAACCAATCACGTTTCGTCTTTCTCGCGGGGCACGCGTTTTCGCGCGCCGACCGACTCAACCGTTAACCCAAGGCTTTCTGCGAGGCTCATCCTCTTCTTCGACTTGGACTGAGTCAAAGTATTTTGGTGCGCAAAACCCAAAGCCGAGTGAGATCCATGGATTCGAGCATGACACACGGCCAATGCTAAACCGTCGGAAGCATCCGACGTCGCGAAATCCTGTCTTCCCATCATCATCTCTAAAATCCGCGCGACCTGATCCTTGTCCGCACGTCCATGGCCGACCACTGCGGCTTTAACTTCCGTCGGCGCGTACTCCACGACGTTCAGTCCCAGAATCTTCGCGGTGAGAATCGCAGCACCACGCGCTTGTCCGAGCTTGAGCGCGGAGACCGCGTTTTTAGCGAAGAAAACTTTCTCGATTGAGAGGGTCGTCGGACGATGGGTTTCGATCACCTCCGTAAGCCCCCGGTAAATTTCCAATAACCGATCCTCAAGCGGCATCGTTGATTGCCCCGTTGTCGAAGCGATGCGAATCGTTCCGTGGGCGACATGGCGAATGGCACCGTCGATTACGTCAATCACGCCGAATCCCGTTAGGCGTGATCCGGGATCCACCCCGAGGATTCTATACTTTGAAATGATCCGAGGCGGTTTCGCCTTCGATTCTGCCGACATGCTTAAGGTAATTTAAGCACGATCAGCGTTCGACTCAAAGCGTCTTATCGTAAATCCGGTGAACCTTCGTGCGTTTTCCGCACATCATCTCAAGCGCGCGGTTCATAGCGACGTTGTCTTCCAGAATCCAGCTCGCCTCTCCCTGCGGATACCCCGCGGCCGGCCCGCGTTTGAGATACTCCAGATACAAAACGGGCCCAATCCCGAGCTGCTGGTATTTCTTCTTAATTCCAAGGGTCAATACGCGGCACCGATTGATCGTGCTCTTTTTCCCCGGACCTTTGAGGTTCCAAAGGAGTTTAGCGAGCCCGAACGGAAATAGCTTTCCGTCAGGGATTTTTTTAAAGACCTGATTTACGTCCGGAAGGGCGAGTCCGAAAGCGGCGACTTCGCCGCGAACTTCCGCCAGCAAAAGGAGGTTGGGATCGAGAATCGCTTTCATGTCCTTGGCCATATGGCGGAACTCGTCCGGCTGCATCGGCACGAATCCCCAATTGGACTCCCAAGCGTCGTTGTAAATCTCAAGCACGCGTTCGATCTCTTGATCGAAATCGCCCATCCGCGCCGGGCGGAACGTGACTTTACCGGACTCTTTCAATTTCTCGGCGTGGGCCAGCAGGCGATCCGAGAATTTCGATCCGCGTGAATCCACGACGTAACTGAGGAGGTCCTTGGACTTCGATAATCCCCACGATTCAAAGAGATTCGCATAATAAGGAGGATTATAAGTCGTCATCACTGCGGGGGAATCCGCAAATCCTTCCACAAGCAGACCGCATTCGTGATTGGTCGAAGGGTTCGCCGGTCCCCGAAGCACGTTCATCCCGCGACTTTTTCCCCACTTCGCGATCTCGCCCAGCAACGCTTCGGTGATTCTAGGATCTTCGAAGGATTCGTAGAATCCGAAGAAAGCGGTCTGCTCGTTTTGATGCTTATTGTGGTGGTCGTCGATCACGCCGACGGCCCGGCCCACGATCTTATCCCCTTCGTAAGCCAGGAGAGGCAACATATAAGCGTGTTTGAAAAATGGGTTCTTGTCGACGTCGAGCAGATCGCGCACGGCGATTCGAAGCGGAGGGACCCAGTAGGAATCGCCTTTATAGATCGACCACGGAAGATCGATAAACCGTTTCCAATCCGCTTTCGTTTCGACGCGACGTACTTGAATCATGGGAAGTTTTTCGACGAATTCGTCGAATTAAGCAACCCTTACGCGAACATGGAAGAGGTCGGTGCGGCCGAAGGCTTCGCCGCGGCCGCGCCACGCTTGCCGAAGTGCTTTTCGGCCAAACTGTCCATGGCGGCTTTGCGTTCCGGGTTCCCAAGAATGCCGAAGCTCTTACCGAGCTTCTCAAGCACCGTGAGCGCGTAATCAAGATCGGCGTCCGTATGGGTCGCCATGTAACTCGTGCGAATCAAAGCGCATCCATCCGGAACGGCCGGGCGGACGACCGGGGTCGCGAAAACGCCGTTTTCGTATAACTTTTGGGTGAATGCCAGCGCGGTCATATCGTCGCCGATCAGGAGCGGGATAATCGGGGTTTGAGATCCTAAAGTGTAATAGCCCATGCGGTTCAATTCCGTGGACATCTTCGTCGCGTTCTTCCGGAGATTCTCCAGATGATGCGGCTCTTCCTGGACGATGCGCATGCATTCTAGGACGGTTGCCGCCGCCGCCGGTGGCATCGCGGCCGTAAACATGAAGTGGCGGGCGTTGTGTTTGATGTAATCGATCACGTCTTGATCGCCGGCCACGTATCCGCCGATCGAAGCGAACGACTTCGAAAACGTTCCCATAATCACGTCGGCCGAGTTCGGCATTCCAAAATGCCATTCCGTGCCTTGGCCTTTAGGTCCCAACACGCCGACGGCATGGGCATCGTCGACATAAGTGCGACAGTTGTATTTTTTCGCGAGCGCGACAAATTCGGGCAATCGGAGAATATCGCCTGACATCGAAAATACGCCGTCCGCGACGATCAAGGCTCCGTCGAAACGATCCCGATGTTCGATCAGCTTTCGCTCTAGGTCCTCGGGGTCGTTATGACGGAAGACGATGGTTTCGCCGGCAGCCGAACGCGTTCCTTCGATAATCGAAGCGTGGTTTTCCTGATCCGAAAAAATCACGTCTTTCTTTCCAACAAGCGAGGAAAGAGCGCCTTGGTTCGATTGAAAACCTGTCGCAAAAACTAATGCCGATTTTTTTCCGGTATAGCGCGCGAGCTTTTCTTCAAGCTCTTCGTGTAAAACCGAGTTCCCGTTGAGAAAGCGAGAGCCGGTAAAACCCGTACCGAACCGATCAATCGCGGCTTTCGCGGATTCAATCACGCGGGGGTCGTGGGTCAGTCCCAAGTAATTGTTCGAACCGATCATCACGCGTTTTTTGCCGTGAGTAACGACGTTACCGCCGGTCGTCTCTTCGATGGGTCGAAAGAAACAATAGAGGCCGGCTGCCTGGACCTTTTTCGCCAAATCGTAAGTGTAGCACTTCGTGAAAAGATCATTCTTTGGATTTGACGGGGTGTTTGACATGGAAGCCCTCTATAACGCGGTTAAGACCCAGAGTTAGCATTTCGTGTAACGGGGGGTCAAAGAAAAAGGCGGCATTGTGTAGTCAAATGCTCAACTTTGCGTAAAACAATGCGCAGCCTTTTCTACTTAAGTTCCTGTAAATTTTTCCGATACGTTAAATGGTGGGTACCGCGCTTCGCACTTATAGCGACCCTAACCCCTTATAAGGATTGGAAAACAATGATCCCCCGGATCGCCTCCGCCCTAGCCCGAATCCTGGAGCCGATCGCGCCGATTGCGCGACCAGGTCAATCAATCACATTGAATAAATCAGCCGGCAGCGACGAGGGCGGTTACAGCCCGCCGGGTCAAGAATCAGCAAAATACCCTCCGGATTCGAACTCGGAAAATTTGGATATGGCGTCGGAATCTCAGAAAGATCCCACCTCGGAAGCCACGCCTTCCTTGCCCTCGCTCGGGTTTCAACCGGGACTCACCCAAGTGATCTTAGATCTTTCAAAGCAGCGCCCGCCCGAACCCACATCCGGAAACGTCGTACATTCGTACGAAAGCGGAGCAAAAGATCAAAAGAAGAACGCCAAGCTTCCCAAGGGGTCCATGCTTGACCGGAAAGTCGGGTAGGTTGGAGAAATCAGGCGAACGATCCGCCCAGTTTCTCGCCGCCCAATAAATGAAGATGGAGGTGGGCCACGGTTTGCCCACCGAGTTCACCGGAGTTGATGACGGATCGAAACCCCTCCGGCCACATCCCCGCTTTTCGAGCGAATCGATTCGCCGTCGAAAATAAATTCGCCGCGACCTCGCGCCCGACTCCGTCGTCTTCAAAGGCGTCCGCGATCGAATCAACGTGACGTTTCGGAATCACGAGATAATGCGCTTTCGCTTGGGGGTGGATATCCCGAATCACGATCGTGTTTTCGTCTTCGTATTCACGTACGGAAGGAATCTGACCGCCGACGATTTTGCAGAATATGCAGCTTCCGCTCATTCCGATTCCTTCGCTCGTTCGATTTTCGCCCCCAGCGAACGGAGTTTTTCTTCCATTCGCTCGTATCCGCGATCGAGATGGTAAATCCGGTTGACGATCGTTTCGCCCTTCGCGCAAAGCCCGCCCATCACAAGACTTGCGCTCGCGCGTAGATCGGTCGCCATCAACGGCGCGCCGACGAGATTCTTGCTTCCGCGAACCATGACCGAATTTCCTCGAATCGTGAGATCCGCGCCGAGCCGCGCGAGTTCCGGCACGTGCATGAATCGGTTCTCGAAAATCGTCTCGGTGATCAGCGACGCCCCGTCGGCCACGCACATCGCGGCCATAAACTGGGCCTGCATGTCGGTCGGAAATCCTGGAAACGGTTGGGTGGTCACGTCCGTGCCTTTTCCGCGGCCCGTCGCCTCAAGCGAGATGAATTCGGCCCCGCGCTCGATTCTTCCGCCGGCCTCTTCAAATTTCTGCAACACGGCTTCGAGGTGGGTGGGCGCAAGGCCCTCGACTCTCACTTTTCCTTGCGTGGCAAGCGCCGCGGCCAAAAACGTACCCGCCTCGATTCGGTCGCCGACGATCCGGTGGTCCGCGCCTTCTAGGGAGTTCACTCCCTGAATTCGAATCGTTTCCGTCCCTTCACCTTCAAGTTTCGCTCCCATCGATCGCAGCGAAATCGCTAAGTCGACAATTTCCGGTTCCTTGGCGCAATTCTCTAAAACGGTTTCGCCTTCGGCCAACGTCGCGGCCATCATCGCGTTTTCGGTCGCGCCGACCGACGGAAATTCGAAAGCGACCCGTGCGCCTTTGAGTCGTTTGGCTTCGGCGATCACGTAGCCACCCTCCAGTGTAATCTTCGCGCCGAGCTTTTCGAGCGCCTTGAGGTGAAAGTCGATCGGTCGGGCACCGATCGCGCAACCTCCCGGCAAACTGACTTTCGCGCGACCTTCTCGAGCCAGAAGCGGTCCCAGCACGAGGACGGAAGCGCGCATCTTCCTCACTAAATCGTAAGGAGCATCCACCGTCGCGATCTTACCCGCATCCAAAGTCATCACGCCGTTTTCAAACGTACTGGCGAGGCCTAAGTGATTCAGCACAAGCTCCGTCGTCTTGATATCCTGAAGCGCCGGTACCCGCGTGAATCGACTCTTACCCCGGCCCAAAATCGCCGAAATCAAGATTGGAAGGGCCGCGTTCTTAGCTCCGCTAACCGAAACCGTACCGTTTAAAGGGCTTCCGCCCTGAATTTTAAGTTTATCCATTAGTTAAGAACCGAAATTCCTTTCCATTCAGCCCGTAAAACCCGCGGTCTCTCCGTGAGATCGCGAAATCCATCCACTTTCCAATCCGGACCGAAAAGTCCGCCGATGCGCTCGATTCGTTCGTGGGGGCACTCTAAAAAAACGTACCCGGATGGCTTAAGAAAAGCCTCCGCCCCTTCGATTAATTTTCGATAAAAATACAAAGGATCGCCAGGAGGGGCAAACAAAGCGCTGCGCGGCTCGTGCGCGAGAACCTCCGCATCGGCCTCGGAATCGTCCGCGAGGTAAGGCGGATTGCTCACGATAAAGTCAGCGCGCCCATCGCGTAATCCCGGCGCGGTTTCGAAAGCGTCCCAAACATCGGTCGGCGCGGGCGCGAGCCGAAGATCGAGTCGCGGCACGGACTGCTCCCCTAAAATTTTGTCGGCATTTCGGCGCGCGAGCGCCAAGGCGCCCGGGGCGACGTCCGAGGCGATCATCGACAAGGTCGGGAAAAGTTTGATCAGCTCAATCGAGATACACCCTGACCCAACGCCGATCTCTAGCCCGAGCCGAGGCTGTTCGATCTTACGTTTGAAGGTTTGAGTGACTTCAAAGACGAGAATCTCGGTCTCCGGTCGCGGTATCAGCGTGGACGGATCAACTTCGTATTCATGGTTCAAAAAATATTGGTAGCCGAGCAAATATTGCAACGGCTCACCGCGCGCTCGCCGATTGGACATGGCGACCAGAAGTCTTCCGGCTTCTTCCGGAAAGGTCTCCATCACGCGCACATAAAGATCATTTCGTCCGAACGTGCGGCCTCGGCCCGTCGCTTGACGAAAAGCGCCGATCACCAACTGCTCGGATTCCGTTTCGATCGTCCCGCGGGCGACGATCGTCTCGGAAGTGCCCAGGATCGCCGACGCCATTTTCAATGCGTCGTCAAACGTGTTCGGAAGCAAAGCCGCGTTCATCCCCGCGCCCCCGCCCCGTAACCCGCCTCTTTTAACGCTTCCATCTGGTAATGGCGTTGGAGGGTATCCAAAACTTCTTCGATTTTCCCTTCCATGAAATCGGGAAGCTGGTGGACGGTCAGTCCGATTCGGTGGTCGGTAAGCCGTCCTTGCGGAAAATTATACGTTCGTATGCGCTCCGAACGATCCCCCGTGCCGACCATCCCCTTACGTTGGTCGGAATGCTCTTTCGCCGCCTTGGCTTCGGCGTAGTCCAGCAACCGGGAACGGAGAATTTTCATCGCTTTGTCTTTGTTCTTGAGTTGCGACCGTTCGTCCTGGCAGCTGACCACGACTCCCGAAGGAAGGTGGGTGATCCGCACGGCCGAATCGGTCGTATTCACGCTCTGCCCGCCGGCGCCGCCCGAACGAAACACGTCGATCCTCAAGTCGTTCGGATTGATCGTCACGT
>CAZAKW010000143.1:6551-7003 GCA_964485835.1 uncultured Bacteriovoracaceae bacterium | reverse complement strand
GGATTTCTCATTCGATACTGCTCGAAGACGGTCTTACCCGGTCCACTATTGATATTCACGACTCGGGCCTCGGGATTGACAAGAAAAGTAGCGATCAGTTCGTCAGAGCCTTTGGCGTAGTTCCGCGCCGTTTGAATCTCCGGCGTCGCGACACCGTAAAGACCGGCACCCACTGCCCGGCTTGTGTCCGAGGGTAGCGCTCCTTGATAAAGAATGGCTCGAAAGTTCGCGGGAGAACTTGTCCCGTGATGAATTCGAAGGTCAGGGAATTTTCGAGATGCGGATTCGACCCAGGCACTGATGCCGGCGCTAAAAGTCCGTTCTGCCGCGGCGATCTTCGGAAGATCGCGGTGCTTGGCAAAAACATACTGATTCACCGGATCTATCGCGTCCGGATACCGCTCCAGCCACGCAAGCACCTCGTCGTTTGCGTCGCCGTGTGGATGTGCGGG
>CAZAKW010000143.1:0-6541 GCA_964485835.1 uncultured Bacteriovoracaceae bacterium | reverse complement strand
CGGTGGGATTCACATATACAAGAAATGACTTCCGGGCAGTATCCCGCAGCCAGAACGCGAACCGAGGTTGCCGCAGGCATTCCTCCAACCGAGCGTCACCAATGGCTTCACGGAAAGTCCGCCGAACCGATTCGAGCGACTCGGGAGTACCGCGGCTAAAAAGGTCGCCTTGGGGAAGCCCAGCCCCCTGGCTACGGTACACATCGATCGAGAGCGCTCGGATATACCGTAGGCCAAGCAGGACCGGATGATTTATATGTGCTTTCGCGTAGGTCGTGGCCCAGAAACGGACCGGATCCGCGAAATGAACCGTAAGACGCGAGGAGAAGATCTCCCCAACGCCGTCTCCAAACGCGCCCGGCGGAGGAAGACTACCCTTCGCGATCCGAATCTTCTCAATCGGGATAAAGCCCTGATCAATTTCATCGCGCCCGGCAACCGTCGAAGGATCTAGCCGGTCAAACGAAATCGCGTCAACTTTCTTCACTCCGTATTCCGTCGCATCGACGCTGAAAGCCGTTCGGCGAGTGAGTACGTCGATATCCGACTTCTCCCCGACAAAGTCGCGAATAGGAATCATCGATCTCGAACGGAGCTCAGCGAGTCGCTTGGCACAATCTTCAGGCCCGGCGGCGCCTTGGAAATTTCCTTTCAACCAGTAGAGGTAGTCTCGAGACGTCCCTCCGAAAAATTCCGCTCGAGGGTCTTCGCTCCAAATGGTCGCGAAAAGGTCAACCTTGGGTGCGATCTCCGCCGCCAGCTGCCGAAAAGACGCTAACTCAAGGCAATTCGCTTCCGCGTAAAAGGGGGTGAGAAGAGGAGAACAGACGAGCGCGACGAATGAAAGGCGGACCGAGAGCATGAAATAACCGGAACGCGCGATGATTTTCACGGGAGATCATCATTTCCAATTGCCGAAGAGATCCTTCTGACGATAACGCACACGTTTAAACGAGTCATTTGCAGCCCCTCAATAAACTAGGATAGCTCTGGAAGAATCGACTTTCCAACCGAAACATTCTCATTGCCCGCCATCGAACCGCGCCGTCAAAGTCCTATCTCCCTACGACTGATGATCTTATGACTCTCGACAAGTTCGCGGCGGTCGCCGATGTTCAGCGGGTGAAACCCATTCTTCCCCACCGCGTCGCCTGGATCGAGAGTCCTGACGAACCGCTCTGCGTTCGGCTTGAGGCCGGTGATCCGCGATCGGCCGTAGTGGAATTGATCGAACGAATTTATGCACGTGAAGCGACGGCCGCAGTCTCGCGCGCCCGCTCGTTACTGCGATTGAGAATTTATACGAACCGATCTCCCAGTGAGGTCGAACGGCAGGTCGTCAAGTTAACCGCTAAACGACTCACCCATGTCGAAGGCGGCCCCCCGCCAAACACCTCCGAATTGCGCGACGAAGTCCCCCCTGAAGATTTCAAGCACTTCGAGGCAGTACTTGGACTATCCTTGGAATCTCGAATTGAGATAAAAAAAGTTCCCCAGCTACTCAGGGATCTCGTCGCCCCGACCGAGGTTTCGCCCCGGTGGAAAAGCGACCGTCCCGTCGGCGCACTCCTTCTCGATGCCGAAGATCGGCCGCTCGCCTGGGCGCGGAATACGAACGGAATCGTTCGCACTCGCCATGCGGAATGGAACCTCTGCGAAGCCCTAGTTCGAAACAACCTGCCTATACCCGTAGGAAGTCGGCTTTTCGCTTCCTTAAAACCGTGCCGGATGTGCGCTGCGCGTATTTTAAGCGTCGCCATGGATCCGAAGCGATTCGAAGTGGTTTATATGGAAAACGATCCGGGCCGATTCGCTCAAGCCACCGCGCTTGACGATGCGTCCACCTTGCGCCCCGAACTCCAGCAAGAGTGGAAAGCGTGGATAACTTCCTTCCGGCGGTAGTGACGACGGCTACTTCGCCGTGAAATCCCGAACGAGTTTTTTCTTCCGCTCGGCACGCGCGATCGCAAGCTCGATCAGTTTGGTTAAAAGTTCGGAATAAGCCAGGCCGCTTGCTTCCCACATTTTCGGGTACATCGAAATCGAAGTAAAACCTGGCATCGTGTTGATCTCGTTGAAATAGAATTGGCCCGAATTCTTATCCAAAAACAAATCGACGCGCGAAAGCCCTTCGCACTCCAGCGCCGCGAACGCCCGACGCGCGAGATCCTGGGCTTCGGCAAGTTGGGTGGGGGTGATCTGCGCCGGGATCGAAAGCTTCGCTCCGTTCTCGTCCAGATACTTCGCTTCGTAAGAGTAAAACTCGTGGGTCGCGTTGACCTCGCCGGCGACCGAGACCAGCGGTGCTTCGCCAAACTCCGGGTTCTCCAGCACGGAAAGCTCGATCTCTCGGCCCGAGATCGCCTGCTCGACCAGGATTTTCGTGTCGTAGCGGGCCGCATCCTCGACCGCGGCCCCGAACTCGGCGCGGGACTTCACTTTATGCACACCGACGCTCGATCCCGAATTCGCGGGCTTTACGAAACAGGGAAAACCGAATTCGTTATCGGCGCGATCCGTGTAGTCGGCCGCGCGTTTTTTCCATTCGCCCGAGCGAATGCAGAAATACGGTACGATCGGCAGGCCGGCGGCTTGAATCAGTCGCTTCGCCACCTCTTTATCCATCCCAACCGAACTCGCGAGCACGCCGCAGCCGACGTAAGCGACTTCGGCAAGTTCAAACAGACCTTGAACCGTCCCGTCCTCACCATTCGTGCCGTGCATAACGGGAAAAACCACGTCAAAAGGAGTTTCATTCCTTCCAGTAGAAGAAAGGTCTGCCGGAGCAAGAGTGACTACCCCGGTCTTAGCCGCCTCGGGATTGGGGGGCATCACGACTTCCGGCAAGTTACGAAACACAGGAAGCGTCGTGGTTTTTGCCTCAAGCACCGAGGGAGCCGCCAGGTGCCATTTCCCGGATTTATCGATCCCAATCGGCACGATCTCAAATCGATCCCGATCCAAATGCGCGATGACGCTAGCGGCCGAGCGAAGGGCCACTTCATGTTCTCCAGACCGACCACCGTATAGCACCGCGACACGAATTTTCTTCATCTTTCATTAGTCTACCGCGCTTGTCTTGAAACTCGAAGAGCTTCCAGATTACAGTCGAAGGACATTTCTCGAAAATGAAAGGACCTCGTCCCATGTCGGCGAACACCAAGAATACGGATCTGAACTCACATCTCTGGGACACGAGTGCCCTTTACCGCGATGCTGTCCAACAGCTCGACGAAGCGGCCAAGGTGATGAACCTCGACCAAAACATCGCCAACCGCTTGAAGGTTCCCAAGCGCGCGATGATCGTCTCCGTCCCGATTCGCTGCGACGACGGAAGCATCAAGGTTTTCGAAGGATACCGCGTCCAACACAACATGACGCTTGGGCCCGGCAAGGGCGGAATCCGCTTCCATCCGGAAGTGAACCTTTCCGAAGTCGCCGGACTTGCAATGCTGATGACGTTTAAGTGTTCGTTGACGGGCCTTCCACTTGGCGGCGCGAAGGGCGGAATTCGCGTGGATCCGCACCAACTCTCTCGGCAAGAGCATCAAGCGCTGATGCGGCGATATACGACCGAGATCAATATGATCATCGGTCCGGACAAAGACATTCCCGCGCCGGACGTGGGAACGGACGCGCAACATATGGCTTGGATGATGGATACTTTTTCACAAGAAAAAGGGTACACGATTCCGGGTGTCGTCACCGGGAAGCCGGTCGAGGTCGGCGGGTCGCTTGGGCGCGCGGAATCCACGGGCCGGGGCGTAATCTACACCGTCCAGCACGCCGCTAAGCTCCTCCAATACCAAGGCAAGCCCGGACCGAAAATCGATGCGTCGACCACGGTTGCGGTTCACGGATACGGAAAAGTCGGCGCCGTAGCGGCGACCGAGATCTACGCCCTGGGTTGCCGAGTGCTTGCCGTTTCGGATTACCGAGGTGCGATCTACAATAAGAGCGGCTTGAACATCCCGAAGGTAAACGAGTGGATGACCAAACACGGTTCCGTGGTCGGTTATCCCGAAGCTGAAGCGATTTCGAACGAAGACTTGCTGGCGCTGAATGTGGACGTACTGATCCCTGCCGCCATCGACGGCGTGATCACCAAGGAAAACGTCAACAACGTAAAAGCGAAGATCATCGCCGAAGGCGCCAACGGCCCGATTTCAACGGAAGCGCTGCACGTGCTGGAAGACCGGGGCGTATTCATCATCCCGGACGTGCTTTGCAACGCCGGCGGGGTGGTCGTTTCGTACTTCGAATGGGTTCAAGGCCTGCAAAGCTTCTTTTGGAACGAAGCGATGGTGAACGAAAAACTCGCCGAAGTGATGGCGAACGCCTTCAAACGCGTGACGGACATCCAAGTCAAATACAAATGCGGGATGAAAACGGCCGCGTTGATCTCGGGTGTGGAACGCCTAAATAAGGCGATGCTCCTTCGGGGACTCTTCCCGTAAACCTTTGCTCGCCCAACATTGTCCGTAAGTCATTGCTCTTAAAAAGGCTCTCCGCTTATCCTTAGAGGATGCGGGGAGCCTCTTTAGTTTCGCGGTTGAGTCTGACGGTGATGGCCGCGTCGTTTCTAACGGGCGGCTTTCCCGAAGCGCGGGCTTGGTACGATCACACCGTCGTGATGGAACGAATCCTCCCGCGCCTTGAAAAAGAAATTTCAAGTGTCAAAGGCGTTGCTTGGTCGGCACCCCTTCCTCACGATCCGATCGGCGTTCCAAATACGTTTGCCGAGCTCGGCGCGCTTCTTCTGCTCGAGACGAATTCCGAACTCAAATCGTATTCCGCTTCGACGCCACGAGAAATCCTACGCTTAGCCCCCGAGGATCCGGACCACGGGTTCGACCGTGATCTTCCCGATTCGGCGGATCCGAGTAACGATCGTGCGTTCATGGGAGGAGTCGAGGGGGCGGGATCGCAGGGATTTCGGCATATGTATTGGTCCGGATGGGATTGGCGAAGACCGCTTGCGACTTTCCAAATCCCGACGCGTGCGCTTGGCCAAGCCCCCGATCGCATCGACCTACTCGCGCGCGAAGCGCGGGAACGGATCCGAAACGGAGATTTCCTTTGGGGACTTCGAATCTTGGGGTGGACGCTCCACTACATCCAAGACCTCACCCAACCTTTTCACACCGTGCAATTGCCATCGCTTGCGATGGTGCCCTGGACGTCCGCGCTCCGTTGGCCACCGCGAGCTGGGTTCGAAGCCTTGGTCGCCGAAACCACCCGAACGATTACGAATTACCACTGGGCTTACGAAGGGTATGTTCGCCACGCGCTCCTCGCGCGGACGGCAAACGGGGTCGACGCTTCTCCTTTTCGGGAATGCTTTGAAAAATCTCGCGGTTCGCTGCTCGTGGGCAGCCCCCGGGAACTCGCGCTAGAAGTGATCGACCAGACGATCGCCCGGGGGCCGGAAACGGGACGCGCCCTCGTTTCGTTTCTCGGAACCGAACTCAAGGCCCCCGGCATCAGCGTTCCGCTTGATCCTTCGATCGTCGATGTGGAAGGACTCTTGGCGAACCCGGATATCGCTTCCGCCCGCACGCGTTTAAATCAAGAAACTTGTGACTCCCTGCAACTCGCCAGTGATGCGTCCATGTGGATCGTGCGGTGGGCGCTTTCCGTGGACGGAAAATAGAACCGCCGTTAAAATCTGACCGCTTTGATTTGATCGCACTGTCAAAAACTATTCGCTCATCTCTCGTCGAGCCAAAACCGATTAAACAATGGTGAGAATCCGAGCGATAAAACCAGAAAATGGCATTCAAGCCAGCCTCAGAAGTTTTCAAAGCGTGAATAGACGTTCGTCGATCGTCTTAGGGCTCGGGCTATCTCTTTTGGTCGCCGCATGCGCCACTCCCCCAATTTCGACCGTCCAGCGGTACTCCGCCCGGCGATCCACTGCCTCGGGTCCCACGAAAACCGTAGTGATACTCTATTCGTCCATCGGATCGGGGCATATTACTGCCGCACGAGCGATTGAAAAGCGGGTGCTGGAACGCTCTCCTACGACCCAAGTCATCCTTAAGAATATCCGCGACTTCATGGATCCCCAGTGGGCGAAAATCGATGAACGCCTCTTCTGGTACGTCGTAAAAAATCATCCCGATAAATTTACGAGCCTGTTCGGCTCTGCGATGCAAACCGGAAGACTCGCCCAGAATATGGGTGAACTACCTAATTCCTACCGAACGCAAGAGGCTCTTGCCTATCTGAAGGCCATTTCCCCCGATGCAATCCTGGCGACCCACTACGGGTCCGCAGTCACCATCGCTAAACTTCGTGACCAAGGCCATTTAGACGGAATCCGGGTCGGATGGCTACACACGGACTACATCAGCCACTATTTTCCGCGTATTTCAAAATCCATTGAAAGAACCTTTTTGCCCCACGCCGAGTTAGAAAAAATTTGGATCCAAGAAGATGTTCCCGGTTCGAAGGTCGTAACCACGGGCATGCCGCTCAATCCCGAACTCTTCCGTCCGATAGACACCACCGCGTTTCTCCTGACCCAGGGCCTTGATCC
>CAZAKW010000142.1:0-7031 GCA_964485835.1 uncultured Bacteriovoracaceae bacterium | reverse complement strand
TTTAGTCGAGTGGCAAGGGGAAAAACCGTTTGGCGCATCGGATTCCGCGGCACTGTTCCAGGAAGCAAGCCGGTTAGTGGGTAAAGCGCGCGCCCTTCAGCAGTACCCGGCCGATCGTACGGCGGACATGGTCTATCTACGGGCAAGCAGCGTGATCCACGAACTTCTGGGTAAAAATCCAAAAGGGGAATTGGGTGCCAAGGCGTTGATGCTGGCAGGGATGAGCTACGACGTTTTGGATGACTACGGCATCCGCGACTTCAGCGAACTCTATTATCGAGCGTGCGTTCGTGAACTTCCCCATTCTGAAATCGCCCAGGGCTGCTATCGCCGATACGAAGAGAATATCTATCTCGGGGACACCGGTAGCAGCGGGACGCATATTCCCGCGAATATCCGGGCCCAACTTGCAGATTTGGAAATGCAGGCCGCCCCCGAACCCGCCCCCGGTAAGAAAGCGCACGAACTGCACTAAGGTCCCCGGGAAGGCCTCCGAGAGTTTTAAAGAGAGAGGATATGTGAGCGAATCCAAACCCATGAGTATTGTCTGGATCGGTCCCGACACGGTAAAAGTGTATCATTTTTCCGAGGATCGGATGGAGCGGGAAAGCTTATCCGGCGCCGCCGAGCCGAAGGAACAACGGGAATGGATTACGAGCCGCGTCCGCGAATCTTCTAAAATTCTCCTTCTGAGCCCTGGGGGGGAGAGGGGCGAACGTTTTTTTGAGATCCTAAGCGTGGAAGTTCCCGGGCTTGCTAAAAGGATCGTCGGGAGGGAAGTTCTGGAACAGGCGTTGGACCCCGAAATCGCGGACTATGCGATCCGTTATTTTCGTAAACCCGTTACGATTCCAGGATGAACTTTTCTGTATTTTAAAGCACCGTGAAAGGAGAACAGAGGAGTTGAAATGAAAGAGTGGAAAGGCCGGATTTTCGTGGTCGACGACGAGCTTGAAATGCGTTCGTTGCTGGATGATTTTTTTTCCGATCAGGGTTTTAGGGTCTTCGCGTTCGAGTCAGCTCCGGAAGCGCTCGCGACATTGGCTCCAGGTGGTAAACATTCCGTCGAGAACGAAGACGGGGATATCGACGCCATCATTTCCGACATCAAAATGCCCCAAATCGACGGGCTTGACTTCACCGCGCGGCTGCGGATCCTTCGCCCTGAGATACCTGTTATTTTAATCACTGCCTTCGGGAGCGTGGAGACGGCCATCGAGGCGATGAAGCGCGGCGCTTTCCACTACGTGGTCAAACCCTTTAAGCTCGCCGAGATGGCGGTCAACCTGGATCGCGCTTTGGAGCATCGGAAACTCCTGCGCGACAACACGGCTCTTCGGCAGGAAGTTCAGCGGTCTTGGGGAATGGCCGGCGTTTTGGGAAAAAGTCCCGGCATGCGTGCGGTTTTTGATTTAGTGAATCGAGTTTCCCAGGCGACGGCGAACATCCTAGTGACGGGAGAAAGCGGAACCGGGAAAGAAATGATCGCCCGCGCGATCCATGAAACGGGGCCGCGTGCGAGAAAGCCTTTCGTCGCCATCAATTGCACCGCGATACCGGAAACCCTCCTTGAGAGCGAATTGTTCGGCCACGCGAAGGGTTCGTTTACCGGTGCGTTTCAGCGGAAAAGAGGCTTGTTTGAAGAGGCAAACGGAGGGACACTTTTTTTAGACGAGATCGGGGATATGAATATCGCTCTCCAATCGAAGCTGCTCCGGGTGCTCCAGGAGCGGAAGGTGCGTGCCGTTGGCGAGACGATCGCCCACGACGTGGATGTGCGAATTATCGCCGCGACCCACAAAGACCTGAAAGCGGCGATGAAAGACGACCGTTTTCGTGAGGATCTTTATTATCGTTTGAGCGTGATCCCGATCACGATTCCGCCATTGCGTCACCGTCAGGAAGATATTCCTCTGTTGGCGGAGCACTTTTTACGGAAATACGCCGCTTCCAACCATTCGAATGTGAAAGGATTCACGAAACGGGCGATCTCCAAGCTGCTTTCGATGCGATGGGAAGGGAACGTCCGAGAGCTCGAAAATGTCGTCGAACGGGCAGTGGTTTTGGCTACGGGAACGCTCTTGGATGAGGGCGACATACCAACCCAGGACGCCGAGAGTCCCGATGCGTTCTTCGGAGCCGCGACCCAATCGTTCCCGACGGTCGACGAACTAGAACGTCGCTACGTACTGATGGTCCTCGAAAAGACCGGAGGCCGGCGCGATAAAGCGTCCCAGATCCTGGGTATGAACCGGCGGACGCTTTACCGAAAGTTAAACGAGTACGGCGTCGCGCTGCCGGCGGAAAGAGACGAAGAGGGCGAGCCGTGAGCGCGTCGATTCTTCAGCACGTCGATAACGTCTATTTTCGCTGTGTCGAGGATTGTAACGAGGCGATTATGATTTCCGATACCCACGGAAGACTCGTTTACGTGAATCCCGCGTGGTGCAAGACCTACGGCTACTCTCGGGAGGAGGCCATCGGCGCTTCTCCGCGCTTGCTGCACTCGGGACATCAACCGGCGGAATTCTATATCCAGATGTGGGCCCAGATCCGAGATTCGGAAGTCGGGCATTGGAAAGGCGAACTGATTAATCGAGCGAAAGACGGAACGTTGGTCCCTGTACTTTTGACGATCACGCCGGTGAAAGGGCGCGACGGGAAGCCGACGGGATACATGGGAATCGCCGTTGATATGACTTACTTGAAAGAAATGGAAGCTAAGATCGCCCATCAAGATCGACTTGCCTCCGTAGGAACATTGGCCAGTGGATTGGCCCACGAAATCGGAACTCCTTTGGGCGTCGTTCGCGGGCGTGCGGAATTTTTGATGATGAAGGCTTCCGATGCCGACACGAAACGCGAACTGGAAGTGATTACCGCGCAAGCCGATCGAATTTCAAAACTAATCCGTTCGTTGTTGAGGGTGAGCCGGGGATATAGCGATGCCACGGTCGTGGATGTTTCGGTGCTCGAGATCGCTCAAGAAGTGTTATCCTTGATCGGGCAGCATTTCCGGAACGAGGAGATCGCCATACGATTGGAGTTGCCCGTGGATCTGACGGTGCGAGCCGATGGTTCACGCTTGGAACAAGTCTTTCTTAATTTACTGATGAACTCGTTACATGCGATTCAGAAAGCTAAAAAAGACGGAAGGCTTGGCCCTCACTTTGTTTCTCTGCGGGCCGATCTGGAACGTCCTGGGAGCCCGGTCCTGGTCGAGGATTCGGGTTGCGGGATTTCTCCGGAGAATATGCGAAAGCTCTTTAAGCCCTTCTTCACGACGAAGGAGGTCGGAAGCGGAACAGGATTAGGCCTCGCTATCGTCTCTCAACTCTTATCCGAGATGGGCGCACGAATCTCGGCGACCTCTCAACTGGGAGAAGGAACTACGTTTACGATGGAATTTGCGCACGGGACCTTTTGTCCAACGACGTGAAGAATTGTCCCCGGTCCGTATTTAAGTTTCATGATCGAAGCTTTAAGTGTTTGATTATAAAGAGTAATTTATAACACAAGCTTGGCATAAGCGCTGCTTAATCTTGGAGTATGACGGCTTTAGCTGAGTCCTCCAAAGTAGCGTTTGATCCTAGTCGTTCGTTTTGCCGACACTGCGGAGACCTCGTCCCGCTTGCGCGCCGGAAAAGCTTTGGAACCGATTCGGCCTTCTGTTGCGCGGGTTGCCTTTCGGTCCACGAGTTTTTACGTGAGCGGAATCTGGATGGGGGTTACTACCGTCTCCGCGACTCAAGTGGGCCGCTGGGTGGGGCGCGCGTGAAGCCCAGCCAAGACTCGAACGAAGATTTTTCGGCGCTCGACGAACCTCCGTACCGTTCGCTCGTGAACGCGCCTGCCGCGCTTGATTTTTATTTGGAAGGAATCCATTGCACGGCGTGCGTCTGGATTCTGGAGCGTTTACCCAGTATGGATCCCGCCGTCCGTTTTGCACGGGTCGAAATCGGGCGATCGATTTTACGCGTCGGCGTCACCGCAGAGGGCAAATTCGAGGACGTCGCACGGTTGTTGCTGCGCCTTGGATACCGACCCCACCCGGTGGTGAGCGAAGCGGACGTCGAGCAAAAACTGCGGGAAGAAGATCGACGTACGCTCAAGCGGATGGGGGTGGCGGCGTTTGCGGCGATGAACGTGATGATCTACTCGTTTTCGTTGTACTCGGGAGTAGAGGGTCGCGAGGCTTGGCTCTTCCGCGGATTCTCGTTGTTGGCGGGGCTGCCGGCTTTAACGTATAGCGCGTGGCCGTTCTACCGCTCGGCCTACGCGGCATTACGCAATCGCAGGATTTCAATCGACTTGCCGATCTCGCTCGCGTTTATCGGAGGCTTCGGCGAAAGCGTTCGCCAGGTTGTTCTCGGAACGAACCTCGTATATCTCGACTCGCTCACGAGCTTGGTGTTTTTGATGTTGGCCAGTCGCTATACATTGTCGCGTCTGGAGCGGGCGGAGCTCTCAAAATCCGGTTTGGACCAGTCGCTCTTGCCTGCACGAGTGATGCGGTTCGTGAAGGGGAGCGAGCATTCGCGTGTTTACGAATCCGTCCGCCTGCGGGGACTGGAACGCGGGGACCTCGTCCGGGTTACCAGCGGGAACGCCATTCCAGTAGACGGTGTCGTCGAGCGGGGCGAGGCCGCGATCGATACCTCAGTTTTCAATGGAGAGTCGAAATGGTCGCGAGTCGGAATCGCGTCGAAAGTTTTCGCGGGCACTCGAGTCGTTGACGGAGAAATCGCCGTCCGGGTCACTGCCCGGGGACGCGATACGCGTCTGGGGAAAATTGAAGATCGGCTGGACACCATTTTACCCAAACGCAACCGTCGTACTGAGCGAAGCGACCGGTGGGCAAGTATTTTCCTAAGTGTCGTCCTCGGACTTGCCGGTGTTCTGCTTTTCGCATTCGGGCGAGAGAATATGTCCGAAGCCATTCGCCGATCCCTTTCGCTGCTGATCGTCGCGTGTCCTTGCGCGCTTGCGCTCGCGACTCCGTTGACGCTTGCCCGTGCATTTCGTCTCGCCGCCGTCCACGGGATCCTCATTCGCGACTTAGACGTTCTCGAGCGTCTACGAACGATACGACGAGTTGTATTCGATAAGACCGGAACGCTCACCCAGGGCGCTGCCCGACTCCAATCGTGGGATTGGTCGAACGCCGTTCCGCTCGAGAAGCGCGCTTTTCTCCAGTCCGTCGCCTACTCGATGGAGCTTTCGGCTCGTCATCCCTACGGCCAGGCGATCGTTCGGGAACTTGAGAATCATCGGGATGTCCGACACCTACCGGAGATCGAGGTGGTTGCGGAAGTGGGAAGGGGGGTGCGATCAAATTTCAATGGAATCGCGTATTCCATCCAGGCACCGAGGCCGGCCGGGAGCCAGGATTCGTCCGTCGAATTTTCAGGGAATGGAGAGGTCATCGCCCGACTCGGTATTCGTGACGAGCTTCGCGCGGAGGCGCCGACCGTCGTGACCCACTTAAAAGCACGACGGCTTGAACTTGAAATTCTATCGGGGGATGCGGAGGATCCCGTTCGTGAGGTGGCCGTCGAGCTTGGAATCCTCGCGTGGCGCGCGCGCGCAACTCCCGAGCAAAAGCATGCGCAAATAAAAAGGCATTCGGAAATTTATCCGACGATGGTGGTAGGCGACGGACTGAACGACGCGCTCGCTTTGAAAGAGGCGGCCGTGAGCGTCGCCCTGAATCGAGGAAGCGGCAGTTCGATCGAGTCGACTCTGCGGACGAGCGACGTGGCGATCGTTAACGGCGATCTCGGTGCGGTGGTGGATCTATTCGAGATCGCAGATCGTTACGATTCGACCCTTCGCAGGAACATGATTCTTTCGGTGCTCTATAACCTTGCGGGCGGATCCTTAGCTGTCTCGGGCCACATCCATCCCCTCGTGGCCGCGGTCGCGATGCCTCTGAGCGCATTGAGCGTTTATTTGTCGACGGCCTTTGGATTGCGAAAGTTAAGCGTTCGGAGGCCGAAATGACAATCGTTTTCGTTCTGGCGCCGCTCTCGCTGATGCTCGCGGGGTTTTTTGTTTACCTGTTTTTTCGCGCCGTAGACGACGGCCAGTTTCAAGACCTGGAAACGCCGGCCCACCGAATGGTGGCCGAGCCGGATGGGATCAAAACAAAGGGAGAAACCTGTGAGTGAGCATGCGGCAGAGCGACCATTAGTAGATACGATACGGTACGACGACCAGTCGGTTCGGGACTTCACGATCGCGACCTTAGTCTGGGCGGGTGTGGGGATGCTGGTTGGCTTAGTCATCGCGCTCCAGCTCGCGTTCCATCAATTGAATTTTGATTTACCTTGGTTGACCTTCGGCCGGTTGCGCCCCCTCCACACGAATGCCGTTATTTTCGCGTTCGCAGGGAATGCGATCTTCGCGGGCGTCTATTACTCGATGCAAAGATTGTTAAAGGTTCGGTCGATCGACCTGCTTACGCGAATCCATTTCTGGGGATGGCAACTGATCATCGTTGGCGCGGCTTTAACCCTTCCCTTTGGGATTACGACCGGTAAGGAATACGCCGAGCTTGAGTGGCCGATCGACATTGTGATCACTCTCGTTTGGGTCGTATTCGGAGCTAATATGATCGCGATGGTGCGGAAGCGTCGGGAGCCGCATCTTTATGTCGCGATTTGGTTTTATTTGGCGACCTTCGTTACCATCGCGCTTCTCCACGTCGTGAACTCGATTGCGATCCCGGTTTCTTTTTTTCAGAGTTACCCGGTTTACGGCGGCGTTCAAGACGCTCTCGTACAGTGGTGGTATGGGCACAATGCGGTCGCGTTTTTTTTAACGACGCCGTTTCTCGGCTTGATGTACTATTTCGTTCCTAAAGTCGCCCAGGCTCCGATCTATTCCTATCGCTTGTCGATCGTCCATTTTTGGTCTTTGATTCTGATCTATATTTGGGCCGTGCCGCACCACCTTCTCTACACCGCGCTACCGGTCTGGGCGCAAACCCTGGGAATTGCTTTTTCCGTAACACTCTGGATTCCGAGTTG
>CAZAKW010000141.1:0-7051 GCA_964485835.1 uncultured Bacteriovoracaceae bacterium | reverse complement strand
GCCTTCGGAGAGTCGAGAAAGCGCGGCGGTCATCAGTCTCGTTGCAATTCCGAAATCGCAACGAACCGCGATCGAGATGCGGTACGAAGAAGATCGCTCGTATGAAGAAATTGCAAAAAGACTCAGCATCAGTCCTACGAATGCGCGAAAACTGGTCAGCCGAGGAATTAGCGCCTTAAGGAAGATTTATGGATCAAAATAATCGACGGCGTTTTGAGACGGAGTACCGAGAGTTTTTAGAGAGCGATTTAACCACGCCTCCGCGCTCAGTTTCGGAGTCGGTAGTAAAGTTGGTTCGGCAGGATCTGAACCCGGCGGCCGCTAGCGTTTTCATGAAGCTTCTCTCGATTCATATTATGCTCGGAGTGGCTACATTGGCGATTTGTCCCCAGTTCGGCCACTCCCTGACGAAGGATATGGGCCTCATGCACGCCTTCATGAAGTTGGGCACCACTGGCTGTATGTTAGCCTGCGGCGCTCTCTTTACGGGGACCAGTCTGCTCGTGGCGAGTCTCGTCCTAAAGCCCGAAGAGGTGCGAGTGATTAAAAGGAAGTCGCTCCTCCAAGTTGCCTCGCTCGCCATTTTGTCTCTTGGCGTTTTCGTATGCTTCGGCAGCGAGGTCATCGCTACTTTAGGATCGGTATGGATTCTCGGCGCAATCGTAGGTGGCGTCGGGACTCTTGAACTCGGCTGGGTCGTCCGGAAGAAAGTAATGGCATGGGCGTGAGTTCCTTATCTCTACTGGCGATTCTCGCCGTGCTAGCAGGTCCCGTTGCTCATGCTGCCCCCACCCTAGAAGAACCAGAAACATGGGAGGAATTCTGGCGGAAGGTCGAGAGTAGTAATCCCAGTCTGCAAGCCGAGAAAGCCGGTGTAGAAGCCTCTCGGTCCGAGGTAGCACTTGCCCTCCCCGCACCGATGGTCGCCATTGGCTCAATGGGAATGACGTCGCCGACTTCAGGGGTCATGGAGCGAAGCTACGAGGTGACACAAACGATTCCCTTCCCTACCAAATTCTTTAAAGCAGGAACGTTAAAGGATCGGCGCATTCAAGCAGCTGCTGCAAGCGAGACGCTAGCTATCCAAAGGGTCGCGTGGGGAGCAGCCGAAGCATTCGCCAGCCTCGACGAAAGCCTTCAGGCACAGAAAACTTTAGCCGAACATAAAGATGTTCTCGATCGGCATGTCCGTCGATTGAAATCGCTCGCGATTTCGCAGCAGGGGCAAAAGATTCACATTGCCACGATCGAGGCAGATGCAAAAGTGATCGCAGCCGAGATCCTGGACCTCCGTCAGCGCGAACTCGATTTTCGGAATCGATTAGGCGGACTTCTAAACTTGGAGAGCCCTTACATGGGCATCCCGCGGTTGAAGCCTGCTCCAGTACCTCCTTCAGAATTCGGACAGCCCTCGCGAATTGCCGCCGTCGATGCGGCGAAGCACGCCGAGGAAGTGTCTGCTGCCGAAGCGACTTTCGCCAAGCAGGAATGGTTACCCGACCTGTCGCTAACATACCGGAAGAGAAATCGATATGATGGGGTCATGCCGAGTAGTCACGAGGTGATGATCGGACTCGAACTTCCCTTTCTCTGGGGATGGGACAGGAGTGCCAACGTAAAATCCGCTCGCGCTCGTGCCGAGCAGATGGGGTTTTCCGCGGTGGCGGCCCGGCGAGAGGCCTTGAATGAAATCTCCACATTACAGGGAGAGGTTAAATCCCTCTGGGAGAGAATGCAGCTCTTCAAAAATGAAGTCTTACCTCTCGATCAGAAAAGTATCCAACTGTTGCACCGACTAGTCGCAAGCGACATGGAGACGCTCGACCTTCATCGGGTGACCTTAGAGAAGTGGCTCACCGACCGCATGAAGTTCGTTAGACTCGAAGGAGATTATCGGAGAGCGTCGAGCCGGCTCGAGATCCTTACGAAAGATTCGCCCCACCTGGAGACCTTATGATTCTCGCGCTGATTTCCTTAGTATTCTCCGCACCCGGTCTGACGTCCGAGATCATCGGAACTTCTTACGCCGAAGAAGAAACTGCAAAGCCCCTTTACACTTGTCCCATGCATCCACAGGTGAAGAGCCATGAGCCCGGAAAATGTCCAATTTGTCACATGAAACTCGTTAAAGTAATCGCGCCACCGGGGAAAGACTCGGTCGCTCTATCGGCGGCTGTACAGCCCGATGCTAAATCTGGAGAAGATCATGGCCACTTTTCAACCTCCGGACGCGGAGCCGTTCATCTCGCCCCTGGGCAATTCAGCCTCAGTGGAGCAGCACTAGCGCATGTCGAACGTCGGGATCTCATACTAGAACATCCAGTCGCAGGACGTGCTCTTTCCTCTGGCCGCGTCGCGCTCCAAGTTCGCGAGAGAGACATCGGAATGATGAAATCTGGACTCGAAGTGTCGCTCACTACCCCGGTCCTCCGCGGTGAAATCGTGATGGGAAAAATCACCTCTCTGGATTCCGCGCTAGATCCGATGACGAGGACACTAAGGGTGGACGTGGCGCTCGATCGACCGCACCCTCAGCTCCGACCAGAGTCGACGGTTCAAGCTATCGTTCGCCGGAAGCTGGACGGTGTTATCGCGATCCCGCGCGAAGCCGTAATGCCAGGCGCTGGGGGAGCACAGTACGCTTTTGTGGCCGACGAAAAGAATGGAAAACTCATTCCTAAAAAGATCGTCTTAGGTGCCGCTGGACGGGACTGGGTGGAAGTAAAAGAAGGACTCGCGGAAGGTGAGAAAATCTCGTCAGGCCCGAACTTTCTTTTTGATTCGGAATCCCGGATTCAAGCTGTCCAAAGCGAGTAACGGGGCACCCTATGATCAGCAAAATAATCGAATTTTCAGCGAACAATCGCTTTCTGGTGCTCTTCGCGACGATTGTCCTCGTCTTCTGGGGAGTCTACTCGCTTAAAAATATTCCCATCGATGCGATCCCCGATCTTTCGGACACGCAAGTAATCGTCTATTCGAGGTGGGACCAATCTCCCGAGATCGTCGAAAACCAGGTCACGTATCCTATCGTCTCCGGCCTCTTAGGTACTGCCAAAGTTAAGTACGTCCGTGGGGTATCAGATTATGGCTATTCGTACGTCTATGTTATTTTCGAAGACGGAACGGATCTCTACTGGGCACGTTCGCGTGTCCTCGAATACTTAAGCCGAGTTACGCCGAGTCTTCCTGAAGGCGTGAAAGTAGAGCTTGGACCTGATGCGACCAGCGTCGGCTGGGTTTATCAGTATGCACTTCGCGACCAGAGCGGCAAACTTAGCACCGCGGATCTTCGAACTCTCCAAGACTGGACACTGAAATTCCATCTCCAGTCGATCCCTGGAGTTGCTGAGGTCGCCTCGATCGGCGGCCAGGTGAAACAGTATCAGGTTCAGGTAGATCCAGAAAAGCTCCAGACTTACCACATCAGCTTCATGGATGTGATGGAAGCCGTCCGAAAATCTAACCAGGAGACCGGCGGGAGGGTCCTCGAATTCTCCGGCACGGAAGCCATGGTGAGAAGCAACGGACTCATTAACCATGTCACCGATATCGAAAACGCGGTGGTTTCCTATTCACCTAAAGCTCGCGCGCCTGTCCTCGTGAAAGATGTCGCCCGAGTCATGCTAGGGCCAGAACAAAGACGCGGAATTACCGATCTCGACGGACAAGGCGACGCAGTCGGCGGTATCATCGTCATGCGTCAGGGCGAAGATACTCCCCAAGTCATTAGTCGAGTAAAGGAGAAGCTATCTGAGATTAAGTCTTCCCTCCCGGAGGGACTTGAAATTGTAACCGTTTACGACCGGTCCGATCTCATCCAACGGGCCTTAAGCACACTCAAGGTGAGCTTGATCGAGGAGATGATCATTGTCAGCCTGGTGATCCTATTTTTTCTTTGGCATATTCCTTCCGCGATCGTCCCGATCGTCACCATTCCGATTGCCATTCTCCTCGCATTCATTCCTCTTTACTACTTTGGCTTCAGCTCGAACATCATGAGCCTCGCGGGTATCGCAATCTCCATCGGAGTCCTCGTCGATGGCGCAATCATCGAAGTAGAAAATGCATACCGAAAGATCGAGCACTGGAACGCCTCGGGCAGAAAAGAGGACTTCCACAAGGTTAGGCTTGAAGCACTAATCGAAGTCGGGCCCTCCGTCTTCTTTTCGCTACTCGTGATCGCAGTCGCATTTCTTCCCGTATTCACTCTCGTCGACCAAGAAGGTAGGCTCTTTAAACCCCTCGCCTGGTCGAAAACCTTCGTTATGGCTGTCGCAGCTTTCCTCGCTCTCACGGTGGATCCGGCGATACGAATGCTCTTCTCTAGACCAGATCCTTTTCACTTGAAGTCGCGTTGGACGAACGCAATTCTCAACCGGCTCTTTGTCGGCACCTATTACCCCGAGGAAAAGCATCCTGTAAGCCGCCGACTATTCCGGGCGTATGAACCCGTTATTCACTGGGTTCTCAGGCACCGGAAAGCGACACTGGTTGCGGCCGGGATACTCACTCTTTCCGCGATTCCCGGATACCTAATGCTGGGCTCCGAGTTCATGCCGACGTTACGCGAAGGCAGTCTTCTCTATATGCCTACAGCATTGCCGGGACTCTCCGTTACCGAGGCCCAAAGAATCCTTACGGAGCAGGACCGCATTCTAAAAACTTTCCCGGAAGTCGACACGGTCTTCGGAAAGACCGGGCGCGCGGAAACGTCTACGGACAATGCTCCATTATCTATGGTCGAAACCACGATCCAGCTGAAGCCCCAGGACCAGTGGAGGGTTAAGAAGCGGTGGTACTCCTTTCTTCCGGATTTCATGGAAGGCCCCTTCCGTATAGTCTGGCCAAATCGAATTTCCGAAGACGAGCTCGTCGAAGAATTGAACGAGAAACTCCACTTTCCTGGTATGCCCAACATTTGGACAATGCCGATTCGGAACCGCATCGACATGCTTTCGACTGGGATTAGAAGCGCGGTCGGCATTAAAGTCTTCGGTCCAAAGCTCGAGAAAATCGAAGAGATCGCAAAGGAAGTCGAAAAATCGCTCCAGGGCATGGAGGGCGCTCGCACGGTGATCGCCGAGCGCGTCGCCGGTGGGTTTTTTGTGGATGTCGACTTCAACCGCCAGGCTTTAGCCACCTATGGAATGAGCCTAAAGGACGCCCAAGATCAGGCCATGCAAGCTATCGGCGGTGACAACGTTTCGACTGCTCTCGTGGGCCGCGAACGCTATCCTATTCAGGTTCGCCTCGCTCGAGAGCAGCGCCAAACCGACGAGGACCTCAAGCGGGTTCCGATTGCGCTCCCGGACGGCAGTACCGTTTCCCTGGGTGACCTTGCAGACGTAAAGTTAAACGAAGGCCCAGGCATGATCCGAAACGAGAATGCGCTGCCTGTCGGGTACGTTTTCGTCGATGTCGACACTTCCAAGGTCGATATCGGGTCTTTCGTAGATCGCGCAAAAAAAATCGTCGAATCCAAGGTCAAGGTAGCGGAGGGCTATTCCTTGAGCTGGAGCGGGCAGTACGAGAATATGATCCGGGTGAAAGAACGCCTGAAGGTTGTCGTGCCGCTTACCCTGGCGCTGATTTGCCTGCTTCTCTATCTCAACACGCGGTCTTGGACGAAGACCGGAATCATTCTCCTCGCAGTTCCCTTCTCCCTGATCGGCGCAGTCTGGTTCATGTGGTTGCTGGACTACAACATCTCGATTGCGACCTGGGTGGGGATGATCGCGCTCATGGGGCTTGATGCTGAAACGGGCGTATTTATGCTCCTCTATCTAGACCTGGCTTATAAAGATCGAACGGAAAAAGGCCAGATGAACACCAAGGATGACCTGATCTCCGGAATCGTCGAGGGCGCTGTCCACCGTATCCGGCCGAAGCTCATGACCGTTTCTGCGCTCTTCCTGGGCTTACTTCCGATCATGTGGTCCACGGGGGCTGGCGCTGACGTGATGAAGCGAATTGCAGCCCCGATGATCGGTGGCCTAGTCACTTCATTCCTTTTAGAGCTGATTATTTATCCAGTACTTTTTTTTGAATGGAAGCAGCTTCTGCTTCCTAAACCCGTCGAAAGGACAAACCCATGAAAAAACTGATCGCGCTTTTCTCCGTCATTGGAATTTCAGTCTCCGTAGCTTCTTATGCGGAATCCCCTAAGGTCATCGAAGTGGCCGTAACGGATGATGGTTTCACTCCATCTTCGATCAAAACCGAGGCCGGTAAAGAAACTACGCTTCGAGTTACGCGTAAAGTGAAAGAAACCTGCGCCACCAAGGTACAGGTCGCTAATAAAGGCAAAGCTATCGATCTGCCGCTGAATAAGCCCGTCGATATTAAATTGGGCAAGCTTGCTAAAGGGGAAATCAAATTTGGCTGCGGCATGGAAATGATGATGAGCGCAGTCATTATCGCTGAGTAACGATTCAACTCAGGCACTGAGGTAAATCAAAAATGCGTTCATATCTCGTGATTTTTTTGATCTTCTCACTTGTACTTCCCGTTCACGCTCACGAGGGTCGGCGGCATGACTCGCCTACTTCGGCGACGTCCGCAGGGAAGACCGAGGATCCGAGAATTATCGAGATCTCCAGTGCCTACAACTCTAGAATCAAACCGCTATTTCAAAAAGCGTGCTTCGACTGCCACAGTGATCAACCGGTCTACCCCTGGTACTATAAAGTACCAGGGGTGAAGCAACTCATCGACTCGGACATAGCCGAAGCGAAGACACACCTCGATCTTTCCCCGGGCTTTCCCTTTAAGGGCCATGGATCTCCAGCGGAAGACCTCGCTGCGATATCGGACTCTATTAAGTCTGGTAGCATGCCGCCGTTTCTCTACCGAATGATGCACTCGAGCCAGAAGCTGTCGGAGGCCGAGCAACAAATCGTGTTGGACTGGGCGCGGGACAGCAGTGCGCTCCTGAACGAGCCGTGAGTTTTCACTTGCTTGGTGTCACTTCTCAGAATTCCAATCCATTTCCTTTGACGTTGGCCCCTAAAATTGGAGTATTTGCATCTTCCTAAAAGGCCGCATATAA
>CAZAKW010000140.1:0-7100 GCA_964485835.1 uncultured Bacteriovoracaceae bacterium | reverse complement strand
GCGGCGGCGCCGATCGCAACGACGGAAGAAAAAGAGGTAGGTCGCATAAGTCCTCGAGCGGTTTGCAGAGTAAAACTGTTAGTCGAGTGTATGGCTTCCCCGTAGGTCAAACAAGACCTACCGCGAACGATTTCAATCCCTTAGCGAGCCGGGGCGCGGCATAGCCCTTGCGATATCCAGGGATGAGGGTTTGTGCATGAACGTGTCTCCGCAAAAATTTTTAGCCGCCTTTTCGTTCGCCGTCGCTTCGGTCGTGCTCGGATCCGGATGTGGGCGCGCTCAATTCATCTTCGAAGCCGATGCTTCACTTGGCCAGTTGAACCCGCCGACGGTTTGCGCCCCTTTTGACCCCGGTAATCCCGGTAACGACCAGACGGGCCTGGCGGGCAAGATCAAGTATCTTTTGGACAACCAGTCTCGCGTAACCCAAGTCGACGCTCTATTGATGAGCGGGCACGACGCCGGAGTCCAGCTGATCTTGAACCAGCTCGACGTGCCGACGGTGCGTTTCACCCAAGGCTTCACGGACCCCGCGACGAATCTTCCGCTCCGACGGAGTACGGGCGAGCTTTTGCACGAATGGTTCGCCATCGATGTTCGCTCCGAGATGATTCTGAGCGACAGCGAAGCCGAAGGATTTTATCAACTCGCTTTGATATCGGACGACGGAGCGATCCTGGATGTCGATGGATCGTCAACGAGCCCCGGCACGACGTTGATCGATAACGACGGTACGCACGCGACCCAGATGGGATGTTCAACGAAGGCGGTCCGGATGTCGCGCGCGACCACCCGTCCGATTCGATTGAAGTATTACCAAGGCCCGCGCGAGCATATCTCGCTGACGCTGATCTGGCGGAAGGTTGCGGCAGAGAACTCGTCCAAAGACGTTCTTTGCGGAAAGAGCGGGAACGACTATTTCTGGAATTCCAATACGGTGCCTTCGACTCCGACGGCGAAGATGGCCGAGTTAACGGCGCGAGGATGGAAAATTCCGAAGGCTAAAAACTTCATCCTACCGCCGGACGTGCGCAGCAATCCTTGCGCAAACCAAATCTAGAGCCGCGGTCCTCAGCCGGGGCTTTCTCATTCGGTCTAAACGGCACCGAGCGGACGTCGACCGATTTTCTTCAGGCTCTCGGTGCGAAAACGCACCCAAGGGATCTGCGCGGCTTTCAATGCCGCGCCGGAAACGGCCGCCGGAATCGGCAAAGCCTTTGCCCAGGCTTCGGCTTGGTCGCACGCTTCCTCGATCAACGTGAGCGCCTTTTCTCCGCTGTTCGGCGCGAGCCGCGCATTTAAATCCACGGAGCTTTCGATGAACTTCCGATAATGGGGATAGGCCCAGAGGTGGAATGCGAGGGGTTCGGGCAATCCGAGTTCGCGCACCGTGCCCTCGAGTTCGGCGTAAGCATTCGCGTTGGTATGGCTTCCTCCCGCGTCGATCCAAAGAATTTCGGCGCCGCTCTGGCCGGCGACTTGGGTCGGCGGAAGCGCTTCGCTGATCGTCTCTCCGCTCTCTTCGAGCATCTCGATCAAATTCTCTTCGCCAAAAAACGCGGCTAAACGCTTAAGGGTATCCGCATGGGCCGAGAGCAGGAGAACCAAGAAATCGACTAATCGCATCGCACGCTCCGAATTCAATCTAGGCGATTCCTAAAAGTTGAGCCGGCGATACCACGCCAGGCGCCGAATCAAATCCGATACGCGATACCATAGTTTCTTCACGGATCGCAAAGTAGAAGAGAGCTTCCCAGACTCCGTCTTTCAAGGCTTGCGGTCCGTCGCTTTCAAAGAACAACGCCGTTCCTTCCAGTTCGCCTGGGATCTCGAACCGATTTTGGATCCACGCGTAGAACGCGGGTGTATCGGCGGCTTTAAGTCGCAGTCGAGCGCGGTAGAAAGAATAGGCCTCGTGATGCGCCTCGAGCGCGAGCGCTCGTTCCCACTCTCGCCCGAATTCCGTCAGTTTCGAGCGAAGAACGGCGGGTAACGGCGCCAACGCGTCCGTCGAGATCCGGTCGATGCCGGCTTTTTCAAAGATTCGTTCGGCGTTCACGCGGTCTTGCCGAGTATGGAATTCCCGCCACTTCGCCCGCAGCTCCGCAAGGGTTCGGACACTCATTTGCCGGGCTTAGGACGAAGAATGGAATGCGTCGGCTGCTTAGAGTAAAAAGCGCCACCGGCTTTCGGCTGGTAGTTTTGGATCACCGGGATTTCCGCCGACGTGAACCGCTCGCCCGGAGGCGCGGATCCTTCACTGCGTGCGACTTGGGCGGCCATTGGCGCCGTTCGTGCACCGAGGGTGGGTCCCCGGAGGCGATGGTATTCCAGCAAAGCTTCAAGCAATCTTGCGTCGTTTGATTTTTCGGTCTCAACCGGTTCCGGGGGAACGGAAGTGGAGAGAGCGAGCGAAGGGGGTGGCTCGGCGCTCGCCACGGTCGCAGTCGATGCGGCCTGGGCGAGCGCCTCGGGAGTTTCGTCGAGCGAGCGCCGTGCGATTTCTCCGAGTTCTTTAAGCCATTCGAGCGATTCGATCGGAGGAGAGGTGAAGAGTTGCTGGATCGCTTCGAGTCCTTCGGCCGGCGCGAGGACTTCGCGGAAATTCACTCCGTCACGCATACGTTCACTCCTGACTGAGTAAATTCGCGGCGCGCTTGCGCGGGTGTGTACCCGAAATCCGACGCGGAAACGCCGACGGACTTCAAGCCCAAGCCGCGCACGTTTCGAAGCAGGGCTTGAAGCTCGGCGCTGGTTACCGCCGCGCGATTTTTCACCCCGAGCGCAAGAATCCGGTACGTCTCGATCGCGTGATCCCCAACCGGACGCGTGCAAGGGAGAAGAGAAACCTCTCCGGAGCGATTCGATACGGCGCCTTGATTGAGCGCACGCGCGATCGCCCCCCGAAAACGCCAGTCTAACCGCAGAAACGTATCGTCGCGGTCGTCCGTCGTCTCCGGAAGGCAAAGAAGCCACGCATCGACTTGACGTTCGGCGAGCAACGCTTCGAGGGAAAGTTTTTCGGTGGAAAGCGCTTCGCGCTCGGAACTCTTGCTCACGTTTTTATTTTAGCGAGGCGCGGGGCGTCGGGGCAAGTGACGGTAAATTGACGGCGCTTTTTTTGCTTAACCCGCGAGGTTCGACTTACGGAACGAGTCGAGGATCGCATTTACGAAGCCCGAGGTGTCGGCCGTCCCGAATTGTTTCGCCAGTTCGACGGCTTCGTCGATCGTGACGGACGCGGGGATGTCTTTAAAACGCGTCATCTCAAAAAGCGCCATCCGCAGGAGGTTGCGGTCGATCAGCGCCATCCGGGCGATCTTCCAGTTATTGGCGTATTTCTCGATCTCCAGATCCAACTCGGCCGCCCGTGAAAGAGTTCCCACGACGAGTTCCGCAGCGAATTCGCGTACGCCTTCGGTAACCTGGAAATGCTCGAAATGCCGCTTGAGATCGTCCGAAAGTGCGATGCCGTTCGGAGTCGGCAAGAGAGCTTCCGTGGAACCCGCACCGGCGCCGGCGGTGCCGCTACCCAAATCGTACCGATAAAGAATCTGGAGCGCGATTTCGCGGGCATGGTGGCGGGAATGATTTTTTCCCGAAACTTTTTCGGTCATGACGAAGACTCCGGAGGATGGGCAAACGAAAAAAGCGGCGCCGAAGGATCCGCTTCGGGTGCGGGAGGTTCTTGCAGTTCGGCGACGAATTCGTCGACGTCTTTAAAGTCGCGGTAAACCGAGGCAAATCGTACGTAAGCGACCTTATCGAGTTTATGGAGTTCGGCCATGACCATCTCGCCGACGGTGCGCGTGGGCACTTCTTTCAAGCCGTACGCCTGCAGGCGTTTCTCGATCCCGCTCAACATCTCGTCGATTTTTTGGGCGGGGATCGCGCGCTTTTGGCAGGCTTTTTCAATTCCTTGCAGTAGTTTATCGCGAGCGTAAGGTTCTCGGCGCCCATCTTTCTTGATCACCAAGGGCATGACTTCTTCGATGCGTTCGTAGGTCGTGAACCGGCCTTCGCACCGGGGACAAACTCGACGTCGGCGCGTACTATCCCCGATTTGATTTAATCGGGAATCGATCACTTTCGTTTCTGAGAAAGAGCAGTAGGGGCAGCGCATTGTCGAGGCAGTCTTACCGGATTCGACCCTCCGCTTCAATCAAGGATTCGCAGGGAGTCAAACTTTTGAAATGCCTTTAACTTCAAAGGTTTAAAGCTTTTTTCCGGCGAAGACGTCCCAATAGTTACTCGCAAGGAAGTTCACCAGATCGGCCGCGCTTGTAAGCCGGTCCCAGGAATAGAATTTCACACCTGAGGGGAGAGGATAATTCGCGAGGGCCTGGGTCCCGTAGCAGGTGGATAAGACGACTTGGTAAACGCTGGGCGAAATGGTGTTGAAAATCGATTTCGGCACCGGCTGGCTATTGAAGTCGTAGAAAGCGCCTTTGTTCCCGTGACCGGAGTACACGAGAATGCTGGTCGTATCGGATTGGAGGGCCTCCTCGACATCTTCGGCCGTCGAGCGCACGTTCATCACGACGCGAAAGTCTTTGCTTGAAAGGTAGTTCATGACCGCCCAAACGCCGTGGTATTCCTGGCGAGTCATGCCTTGATCGCTATCGGACGTTCCGATGCCCCAGAGGATCACAACGTCGCCGTTTTTATATTGGGTAAGGTAACTGCGATCGGTCTCGCGAATTTCGAACGCGTACGATTCGGAGAGGGCGTTATTGGAGAAGCCCAGATGGGACTCGATGATAGCGACGGCTTCCGCATCGGAGGCTCCCGGACGGATTCGAACGATTTCGGGATCTCCGACGGAGGCGAAAACGGATTGGGCGAAAAAGGCAAACAGCAAAGAGAACTTCAACATCGTGGCACTCCTAAAATTTTTTCCGGGACTACCTGAAAAAAATGCAGCGCACAAGATAGTTATTGCGGAGCGGTTTTTTAGCCCGCGCCACCGTACTCTCTATCCAAACGAGATGCCCAGCGCAGGCCCGCTTTAACGGTAAACCGGGAATGAAGCACAGAGTGCTTTCACTTCGGTTCCGATCGAAGAAAGCTTTTGTTCGTCGCCCTTCGAGCGAAGAACAGTGGTAATCCACTTCGCCAGCCGTTTCATCTCCTCCGGACCGAATCCTCGGGTCGTCGACGCCGGCGTTCCGATACGGATTCCGCTCGTCACGAACGGACTGCGCGTGTCTCCGGGAACGGCGTTTTTATTCACGGTGATGTGGGCGCGGTCGAGCCATGCTTCCGCGTCTTTCCCGGTAATCGACCCGTCTTCGAAGTTCGTGAGATCGGCGAGCATTAAGTGGTTGTCGGTTCCACCCGTGACAAGACGAAGTCCGTCGGCTTGAAGCGCTTCGGCCAATGCTTTTGCGTTCGCTACGACTTGCTGTTGATAGGTTTTGAACTCGGGCTTGAGCGCTTCGCCGAAGGCGACGGCTTTCGCGGCGATCACATGCATGAGGGGTCCGCCCTGGATTCCTGGGAAAATCTGGGAGTTTGCCGCTTTGATCCGCTCGGAGCTAGAGAGGATCAATCCTCCGCGAGGCCCCCGCAACGTTTTGTGGGTCGTCGACGTCACGTAAGTCGCATGTGGAATCGGGGAGGGATGGACTCCGGCGGCGACGAGGCCGGCGATATGGGCCATGTCGACGACGAATTCGCAGCCGGCTTCCTTCGCGATCGAACCCATCGCCTCGAAATCGATCACGCGCGCGTAAGCGCTCGCGCCGGCGACGAGGACTTTGGGTTTTTCCTTTTTCACGAGATCCCGAACGGCGTCGTAGTCGATCCGCTCCGTTTTCGGATCCAGTCCGTAGCCGACGACTTCGTAAAGCCGTCCCGAAAAATTGACCGGCGAACCGTGGGTGAGATGTCCCCCATGCGCAAGCGACATCCCGACGATTTTATCGCCCGGTTTCATCAGCGCCATGTACACCGCCATGTTCGCCTGCGAGCCCGCGTGGGGTTGGACGTTCGCGGCTTCCGCGCCGAAGAGCCGGCAGGCGCGGTCGATGGCGAGTTTTTCGGCGATGTCCACGAATTCGCAACCGCCGTAGTAGCGCTTGCCGGGATAGCCTTCCGCGTACTTGTTCGTGAGCACGGTCGACTGCGCTTCCATGACGGCTTTAGAAGCGTAGTTTTCGGAGGCGATCAGTTCGATGCCGTTTTGTTGCCGCGAATATTCTTTTTCGATCGAAGCGAAAAGTTCGGGGTCCGAACTTTGGAGGGACTGGTCAAACCAGGCAGGGCGGCTCATGGGAGTTTTCCTTCGGCGAGGCGTTTTTCAAGCGCGGTGATCTTATCGATCCGGCCGCAGTGGCGTGGACCGTTTGAAAACGGAGTGGTCAACCAGACGCGTGCGATCTCGACGGCGGTTTCGGCGTCGACGAGTCGGGCTCCGATGCAAAGCACGTTCGCATCGTTATGGTCGCGAGAAAGGCGAGCGGCCTCGACGGACTCGACCACGGCGGCGCGAACCCCGGAAAATTTATTGGCCGCAATCGCCATTCCGATTCCGCTTCCGCAGATTAGAATCCCACGTTCCGCTTGGCCGGTCGAAACGAGGGCTGCGACCTTTTCCGCGAAATCGGGGTAATCGACGCGGTCTTCGTTCGAAGGCCCGAGATCCTCGAGGATTAACTCGGGGAGGCTGGTTTTCAATTCCGCGATCAAACGGCGTTTCAGCTCAGGAGCAGCGTGGTCGCCGGCGATTGGAATGCGAGTTGCCATGGACGGTAAACTATCTCGGGCGGGTGTTTCGCACAACCCGCCCCGATCGTCTTCCTTTTAGAATTCCGTAGAATCGTACGGACCGGCCTTAGCGAGCGCTTCCAGGGCGGGTTCGAAATCGACTTCAAGCCGCTTTTCGACGCTGCAAGCGTAGTCCTCGGCTAAAGAATCCGTATGCCGAGATAAGGTGATCATCATCTCACTTGGAACAAAGTTGATTTGCAGGACGTCCCCGTCCGCGGTCGCGCCGACAAAGAGCCCGTCCGGCAAGTTCGCTTCCGCCCCGTCGGCGGATTTCTTGCTTTTCACCATTCCAGGAGCGAGGGCGACGTTTGAAATCACGCGGCCGTTTT
>CAZAKW010000139.1:0-7136 GCA_964485835.1 uncultured Bacteriovoracaceae bacterium | reverse complement strand
CGATACGAAGCAAAAATCCGAACTGACCGAATCGGTCGACGCGGTCGCGGATCTTAAAATTGAATACGAACTCGGCAAACACAACGACGAGTCTTTTCGGACTTCGGATCTCGTCGTGATGAGCCCGGGGGTCGCGCTGAACATCAAGCCGCTTGAAGGCACGCGCGAAATGAACGTGGCCATCACCAACGAAATCGACATCGCCGCCGCGGCGTTGAAGGAACCGTTGATCGCGGTTTCCGGAACAAACGGGAAGACGACGACCACCACCTTGATCGGGGAGATGTTTAAAGCCGACAATCGTCCTGCCTTCGTGGGTGGGAACATCGGAAAGCCCTTACTTGATTATCTAACCGAGGGCTCGCGCGCCGAAGTCGTCGTCGCGGAGCTTTCAAGCTTCCAGCTCGAATTGACCCAGAAAGTCGTGCCTGCAGTCGCCGTGATCACGAACGTGGAACCGGACCACCTCGACCGTTATCCTTCTTACGAAGCTTACGTTGCGACCAAAAAGCGCCTTCTCCAGGCCTGCGACAAAAATACGTACGTGGTTCTCAACTACGACAACCCGGTAACGCAAGGGTTCGGTCAAGAATCTGTCGGCCGGATGATGTGGTTTACCAAAAAGAATCCGATGTCGATTGGCGGCGAATTCGCCGAGAATTTCAACGGGTGCTATTACGTGGCGGCGGAGAAAAAGATCTACGCGAAGATCTTTGGCAAAGAAGAAGTCTACGACGTTTCCAAGATCCGCGTTTACGGCGAGCACAACAAGGAGAACTTCATGGCGGCGATCTGCGCCGCTCGCGCAATGGGCATTAGTCCAGCGGCGATCCAAAAAACAATCGAAGAATTCCGCGGAATTTCCCATCGTTTGGAATTCGTGCGTAAAAAAGATGGCGTTTTCTTCTTCAACGACTCGAAGGCGACCAATCCCCAAAGCCAACTGAAGGCGCTTGGGGCTTTTCCGGCCAACCCGATCATCCTGATCGCAGGAGGCAAGGACAAGAATTTCGACTTTACCCCGCTGGCCGAAGTCGTACGCCAACGGTGCAAACTTCTGATTCTGATGGGCGAAGCGAAGGAAAAAATGAACCGTGCGATCGGAGACTTCGCCGAGACGTATCTTGTCGGAACCTTTGAGGAAGCCGTCTTGCTTGCCTTCCAAAAATCCCGGAACGGGGATATCATTCTCTTAAGCCCGGGATGTTCGTCTTTCGACATGTTCCGGAATTACGAGGAGCGCGGCGATTACTTCAAAAAGTTGGTCCATCAACTCTGATTCCGTCTCCACGGGAAAATCGATCAAAGGCGACCTTCGCGTCGATCTTCGGCACGAGCTTCGCGGGATCGATTATGTGTTACTCGGGCTGGTCGCAGCCATGGTCCTTTTCGGACTGATCATGGTCTACAGCTCGTCGTTCATCTACGCCCAGGAACGCACCGGAGACGGATTCAACTTCATCAAAAAACAACTCGTGTTCGCCGTCGTGGGTGCCGGAGCGATGCTGGCCGCCCTGAAAGTCCCGTACCGAAAGTGGGCGGACTGGGCTTATCCGGTTGCTGGATTTTCCATTTTCCTTCTCGTCGTCGTGCTCATTCCCGGCGTGGGGACGAAGGTTCTTGGCGCCCAGCGGTGGTTGAAGATCGGGCCCCTGTCGGTCCAGCCAGCGGAGATCGCGAAGTTCGCGATGATCCTTTTCGTCGCGTATCAGCTCGAGAAAAAGAGCGACCGAATCCGCCGGTTCGTTCCCGGAGTCCTCTCCAGCTTCATCCTGCCGGTTCCGGCGATGGCACTGCTCCTACTGCAGCCTGACTTCGGTTCGACCGTGATGATCACTGGCGTGATTTTTCTGATGATGTTTTTAGCCGGCGTGCCCAAGCGGTATTTGGGCGGGCTTGCGATTACGGGAGCCGCCGCCGCCGCCGCCCTTATCTTAAGCTCCCCTTATCGCAAGGCGCGCTTGATGACGTTTCTGGATCCTTGGCAAGATCCGCTTGGGCGAGGATTTCAAGTTCTCCAGTCGATGCTGGGTATCCATAATGGTTCGATCTTCGGAGTCGGGCTTGGAAATGGGAAAGAAAAACTTTTTTATCTCCCGGAAGCCCACAACGATTTTATTTTCGCCGTGATTGGCGAGGAACTGGGTTTTGTGGGCGTCGTTGCCGTGATCTTGGCTTTTTGTTTCTTTATCTACCGCGGATTGACGATTGCTTCCGAATGTTGGCAAGACCGCCAGGATCGATTCGGGGCGCTGGCCGCGACCGGAATTACGCTCGCATTGGGTCTGCAGGGCTTCGTGAATATGGGAGTGGTCTTGGGCCTACTCCCCACGAAAGGTCTGACACTGCCGTTCATCAGCTATGGTGGGTCGGCGCTCGTCGTTGATTTGTTCGCGATTGGCATTCTGCTCAACATCTCAAAAGGGAATCCGGCGCAAAATCAATGGAACGAACGCTGATCGTAACCGGTGGTGGAACCGGAGGACATATTTTCGCGGGCGTGGCGGTAGCGGACGAATGGAGACGTCGCTTTCCGGAAGCGCGCATTCTTTTCGTCGGCGCGAAAGGCGGAATCGAAGAACGTTTGGTGATCAAAGCCGGATATCCGCTTGAAACGCTTGCGCTGGGCTCCCTCAAAGGCGTTGCGTGGAAAAAGCGCCTCAAGACCTTAGCCCAGATCCCGCTCGCACTTCTTCGGGCAGCGCGAATCTTAATGCGAGAACGGCCCGATGCGGTCATCGGCGTGGGCGGCTACGCTTCGGGGCCGGTGGTTCTCATCGCCCGCATCCTTGGCGTCAGCTGGGGCGCACATATCGCGATTCTTGAGCAAAACGCGGTACCCGGACTTACGAATCGAATTCTTGCTCGTCTGAGTCATACCGTTTTCTGTGCCTTTCCCGGTATTGAACGGCGTTTTCCGATGGGCAAGACCAAGCTGACGGGTAATCCCGTAAGAAAATCGATGGTCCCGTTTCGATCGGCGCTCCGAAACCCTTTCACTCTTTTCATCTTCGGCGGCAGCCAGGGAGCACTCGGAATCAACACCTTGGTCCTGGATGCGTTTGCGCATCTCCAGGATCTCTTGCCGAAACTCGAATGGATTCATCAAACGGGCGAGCGGGATTTTGAACGCGTGGTGGAGGGATATCGTAAAGCCGGCGTTACCGGCCGAGTCGAGAAATTCATCCACGATATGCCTGAATGTTATCAAGCGGCGTCTTTGGTGATTTGCCGAGCCGGGTCGTCGACGCTTGCAGAACTGGCGGCCGTACGCCGGGCCGGAATCTTAGTTCCATTTCCACACGCATCAGACAACCACCAAGAGCTCAACGCCCACCTTTTTGTGAATCAAGGCGCTGCGGATCTGTTGATTCAATCCAAAGCGTCGGGGGAGGATTTAGCCCGAAAAATTCGCGCTTATGTCGAAGAGCCCGCGCGACTTGTGGCGATGGAAACGGCGGTCGCGAAGTTCGATCCGGGAAACTCACCGGCGCGAATCGTAACCCATCTTCTATGGGCCGGTCGATCAGAGGGCGAGGAATGAAGCGCACGAATGTTCGCGGAGATACGCCGCTTCACCTCCACTTTATCGGCATCGGCGGCATCGGTATGTCGGGCATTGCCGAAGTTTTCTTCAATCAGGGTTACCGAGTGAGCGGGTCCGATTCCGCCGGTAGCGACACGACGCTACGCCTTTCCGAACTCGGGATTAGCGTCGCCATCGGCCATAAACCCGAGAACGTCGAAGGCGCGAGTGTCGTCGTCCATTCCTCCGCGGTTCGTCCAAACAACCCAGAGCTTTTAGAGGCCCGCAAGCGCGCGATCCCCGTCATCCCGCGCGCCGAAGCACTAGGCGAACTCATGCGCGGAAAAATTGGGATCGCGCTGGCCGGCACGCATGGAAAGACAACGACGACGACCCTTCTCGCAACTATTTTGGCGGGATCCGGATTGGATCCCACGATCGTCATCGGTGGAAAAGTGGATGCCTTTGGCGGCAACGCAAAATTAGGCGATGGGGACTATGTCGTCGCCGAAGCCGACGAAAGCGACGGATCGTTTCTTTACCTGCCCGCGGTTTTCGGCGCGATCACGAATATCGATTCGGACCATTTAGACCATTACGGGGATTTATCGAAGATTGACGATGCGTTTTGCGCGTTCGTCTCACGCATCCCTTTTTACGGTCGTGTTTTCGTTTGCGGGGACGATCCGGGGGTAAAAAGAAACCTTCCCCGTTTTTCTAAGCCTTACCGCACGTACGGTTTAGGCTCCGACAACGCACTTCAAGCGCGGCTGGTCACGGAAACGGTGGATGGATCTCGATTCGAAATTTTCGACCAGGATCTGGGCACGCTAGGAACAGTGAGCGTAGCCGCCCACGGATCCCACAATGTTCGAAATATTCTCGCCGCCATTGGAATTGCCCTCACCTTGGGAATTCCATTCTCGAAGATCGCGGAGAGTTTGGAAGGATACCGAGGCGTACGTCGTCGTTTTGAACTTCGCCATTCCGACCCGAAGCGGGACATCCGTATTTTCGACGATTACGGCCACCACCCTACCGAAATTCGTGCCACGCTCGAAGCGGCTAGGTCCGTCGCCAGACTTGCGACAC
Organism: uncultured Bacteriovoracaceae bacterium; assembly: GCA_964485835.1. Classification (GTDB taxonomy): domain Bacteria; phylum Bdellovibrionota; class UBA1018; order UBA1018; family UBA1018; genus JACMQW01. The sequence goes on along the minus strand of CAZAKW010000139.1, from coordinate 2,518 downwards.
GGCCGGGTCGCATTCTCGTCGCCTTTCAACCCCATCGATATTCCCGGACTTTGCATTCGATGTCAGATTTCGCGGTGTGTTTCGAAGGAGTCGACCATCTTTTCTTGACCGAAGTCTATGCCGCGGGCGAAGAGCCCATCGCCGGCGCGACCGCCGAAGCCCTTTTGGAAAAAATTCGCACAAGCGGAAAATGCCCGGCGGAAACATCGTTTTCAGCCGCTCTGGAAAACTGCGCGGACCGAATCGCCGAGAACGTTCGCGACAGAGACTTGGTGCTTTGCATGGGAGCGGGGACAATTACTCGACTCCCTGATCTCATCGCCACTCGGCTTGCGGGTAAAAAAATTTGATGCCGACTTCGTCCCTCCCGGCTTGGGCCGAAAAACTCCGCGAACTGGCCCCTTTTTCGGGAGAACGGCTTTTCGCCGAGCCCATCGCCAAACACACCTACTTCAAGATCGGCGGTCCCGCCTCGGCGATCGTTCTGCCAAAAACCGCGGAGGATCTGGAAGGACTGAGGAAGTTCATCCTTTCCGAATCCATTCCTTATTTGTTTTTAGGCCTCGGCTCGAACTTACTCGCGCCTGACGAAGGTGTTTCCGGACTTTTCGTGAAAACCACGAAGCTTGAATCTCTGATCAGGGCCGACGAAACTGGCGTCACCGTCGGTGCGGGCGTGAGCGTGGCGAGCTTTCTTCGGAAGGCTGGGACGGAGGGATGGGACGGGTTTGAATGCATCAGCGGAATTCCCGGCACGATGGGCGGGGTCGTCGTAATGAACGGCGGAACACATCTGGGCGAAGCCTCCGATCGTCTGCTTGAAGTGACGACTTTTTCATTCGCCGACAACGCCCCCCTTTGGCGTACCTATTCGGGAGAAGAACTTCGTTTTTCGTACCGAAAGAATTCGTTCATATCGACGGAAGAACTCGTTTTTTCCAGCAAATGGCGCCTGGAGCCGGGATCTCCTTCGCGGATTCGTGAAAAGCTCGACGTTCTTTTTCGGCGACGAAAAGAGACCCAGCCTCTGGAGTTTCCTTCGTGCGGAAGCGTCTTTAAGAATCCGCGTGACTCCGGACTCCGAGCTTGGGAGGTAATTGACCGCCTCGGTCTGCGCGGGCACCGTATCGGCAACGCTCAGTTCGCCGAGAAACACCCGAATTGGATCTTGAATTTGGGAGGCGCGCGGGCAGCCGATGTGATCGCACTCATTTCCTTAGCGAAGCGTCGGGCCCGCGAAGAACTCGACGTCGAACTCGTCGAAGAAGTCCGAATTCTTTAAGCCCAACGTATCTCAGTTAAAGATCGGAACCAGTGCGGCAGAAGTCACTTCGGTCGCCGTGCTCGAAAAACTCTCCCGAATCACGACTCGTGTGAAAACTTCCGAGGGAAGCGCGGGAGGGGGACGATTCGTGAAATAGTTTTGATTCCCCGAAGCTGCCTTCAGGGGCCCGCCGTAAAAGGCCGGAGGGCTGCTCGTCGTTTCAAGAAATACTCCGTAAGTGGCGCTGTTAGATTCGATCGTCGCCAGATGCAGAAGAATCGAGGGCCCACTCACGTAAACCCTCACATTCCCGGAAACCCCGCTCGAGCCGGGAAATGAGCCTTGATAGGTCAGCGTTGCGCCCACCGGCACTCGATCCGCGGAGACCGGTACGCCGCCGGGAAGACCACAACTCGTCAAAATTCCAACGGAAAACATCCCTACGACGCGGCTAATCGACCGAAATAAATGAAATTTTCGCAGTTCCATCTCAAACCATGCTCGCATCTCTCCGATACGCCTACAAGATGGGCGCGCCAGCTGAAAAACTTACGGCTTCCACAGTGAGTCAAGGGTCCGGGGATCCCAAGGACGACCTCGTCTTTTTGATCCGCGCACTCCTGAAATACAATGCCTCCGATCTGCACCTTCGTCCCAATCGCCCTCCTCTATACCGCATCAACGGGCGCATCCTTCCCGCCACGATGCCGGCGTTGACCGCCCCGCAGCTTGAACAAATTCTTATCCCCTTCGTTCCCGAAGCGATGAAAAAGGCGCTGGAAACAAAACGTCAAATCGATTTTTCATTCGAAGTGGAAGAATTCGGAAGATTCCGATGTAACGTATTTTATGCGATGAACCGGCTCTCCGCGGCGATCCGACGAATTCCGTTTGAGATTCCCGCGATGGAGCAGCTACGCGTTCCGGCCGTGCTTCAGGACCTCGTTTCCAAACCACGCGGTCTGCTGCTCGTCACTGGTTCGACCGGATCGGGAAAGTCCACGACGATGGCGGCGCTCGTGCAGCACCTCAACGAAACTCAACGCCTCCATATCATAACGATTGAAGACCCAATCGAATACGTATTTAAAGATCAGAAGTCCGTCGTCACCCAAAGGGAACTCGGCGCTGACTTCCCGAGTATGCACGAAGCGCTCGCGTCGTGCATGCGCCAAGACCCTGATGTCATCGTGGTCGGGGAGATGCGGGACTACACGACGATTCAAACCGCCATCACTGCCGCGGAGACGGGGC
>CAZAKW010000138.1:0-7161 GCA_964485835.1 uncultured Bacteriovoracaceae bacterium | reverse complement strand
ATGGACAACTTCTACGCGGGCTAACCATGCCCACCCATCAGGAACTCTTCCTGAAGGAAGTTTAAATCGCGCTTGGAAACCGATTCTTCGAAGAATCGCAGCGCTTCCGTCCAAAGCTCTTCGCCTTCCGGAATCGAAAAAACCTTTTTCCGAAATTCGCTCGATCCTGGAAAACCTGCCGAATACCAGGCGAGAAACTTCCGTGCGTGGACCATCGAACCGCGCCCCGGGTAAGTCTCTTCGAGGAGCTTCCGTTGCGACGCGATCATCTCCAGGTACGCGGAAGCGTCGGGAATCGCGAACGTCTCTCCGCGAAGTTTCTTCGCCGCTTGGTCGAAGATAAAAGGATTGCGAAGGGCGCCGCGCCCAATTAGCACCGCGTCTACCCCGTAAGTCCGGTAAAACTCAACCGCCTTATCGGGGGTCGTCAGGTCGCCGTTTCCGATGATCGGAATCGACGCCTTCGCCTTTACGTTGCCGATAAACTCCCAATCGGCCAGGCCGCTATAACCCTGGGCCCGGGTACGTCCGTGGATGGCGACCCATTTAATTCCGGCGTCGGCCGCCACGCGCACAACTTCCGAAGCGTTTCGCGAGTCCGCGTCCCAACCCGTGCGGATTTTAATCGTGATCGGAACCTTCGTCGACTCCACCATCGCGCGAAGCGTTTTGGAGAGCTCAGGTAAATCCCGGCACATCGCCGCTCCGCCGCCGCGTTTGACGACTTTTGGCACGGGACAACCCATATTGAGATCGATAAAGTCAGCGCCAAGTCCTTCGATGTGCCGGCAGGCACGTACGAGATGGTCGCGCTCGTCGCCGAAAATCTGGAGCCCCAGGATCCGCTCCTCGTCGTGAAAACGAAGAAGGTCGAGGGTCTTTTGCCCCATGTATTCGATCCCCGTGGCCGAAACGAGTTCGCTGATCACGAGCGACGAATTCATCCGCTTCATCAACCGGCGAAACGGCGAGTTTGTAATCCCCGCCATCGGGGCGAGGATAAAGGGATGATCGATTTCAAAGGGGCCTAACTTCACGACGGTACTGCTTTCTCTCTGCCTACGACCCGGCGGCCTAGCGCTTAAGCGCTTCGATTTCTTCGCGAGTTTTCGGAACTCCGGCGGTCATCACTTCGCAACCGGAGCTGGTGATTAAGATATCGTCTTCGATCCGAATCCCGATCCCGCGATACTCTTCGGGCGCGTCTTTATCGTCGGGCTGGATATAGAATCCGGGCTCGATCGTAAACATCATCCCCGGCTCAAGCTTACGCGGCATAAGTCCGTCTTTGCCCGGCACTTGGTAAATCCCGATGTCGTGGACGTCCATCCCTAGCCAGTGGCCGGTGCCGTGCGGGTAGAATCGTTTCACTTGGCCAGAAGAAATAATGTCTTCGGTCTTTCCTTTCATCAACCCAAGCGAAAGGGCTCCTTCCACGAGAACCTCGGACGCGTGCCGGTGGAGTTCCGCTTGAGTCGCCCCGGGCTTTGCCATCGCGATGCATTCTGTTTGGGCCTTCAACACGAGATCGTAAATCTTCGCCTGGGTTTTCGAGTAGGTTCGTCCGACGGGGAACGTCCGGGTAATGTCGGAGGTGTAGTAGCCGTACTCGGCGCCGGCGTCGATCAAGAGCAAATCCCCGTCCCGAAGCACTTCGTTATTGGCGCGGTAATGGAGACAGCACGCGTTCTTTCCGCCGGCGACGATCGAGCCGTAGCCCACGCGCGGCGAACCTTGCTTTCGGAATTGGTAGTCGATGAACGCTTCGATTTCGAATTCGTTTACGCCGGGCTTCGCTTCGGACATGGCGGCTTTGTGGGTCGCCGCCGTGATCGCGCAGGCCTTCCGCATCATCTCGATTTCTTCCGGGGCTTTAATCACCCGCATCGCCGCCAGCATCGAGTCCGGATCACCAATCGGTAGCAGAGGGCGGCCGCTCCGCCCTTGGGAGCGACGCACGGACTCGAGTGCTTTCAAAACAACGCGGTCTTCCGCCTCGTCTCGGTTCGCCCGGTAGTAAACTTTTTCAACTCCCTTCAAGAGTTCCGGCAGCTTCCGTTCGAATTCGTCGACGTGGTAGGCCTCGTCGATACCGAAAACTTTCAGCGCACCGTCCGTCCCGTAGCGCTCCCCTTCCCAGATCTCCATCACCGGATCGCGCTTGCGCACGAATAAAGCGGACCGAGCGCCGGCACCTTTCGACGCCCCGGCCGGAATCAATACGAGCCAAGCCTCGGGTTCCTCAAATCCGGTCAAGTAGTAGAAGTTCGACTCCTGCCGGAAAGGGAAATGCACGTCCGGATTCCGCAGAACCTCTCGAGCCGCCGGAAAGATAAACGCCGCGCCTTCCGCTTCGGCTTTTTTCATCAGAGTGTCGCGACGGGATCTGAAATAGGGAGGGACGGTGGTGAGCAACATAGGGCGATTCCTTAGGAAATGGACCTTAACGCGGAGAAGCTTTAGGCTCAAGCGCCGCGCTTGAATTGGCAATCCCTCGACCCCGATTCCGCTCATTTTCGTATTGGCTGCGTATCGACTCCTTATCGGCGAAACCCGTCAAACTTCAAGCGGTGGAACCGTACATCCCGGGCTGGAAATTTCGCAACAGTTCTCACGACTTAGAGTCAGGACCGGAGCCCCTCTCCACCCGCCCCTCTTCTTAGAATTCGCCAGTGATATCTAAGAGTTAAATCGTTTGAACCGATAAGAATAGGGATGGGTCGCGGCCACCTCAAAACCACCTGGCTAAAATGTCTCGCCACTTTGGCGTGGGTCTTCTCAGCGCCGACGCTTGCGCTTGCCGCCGGATCCACTTCGGTCTGCTCGAAATACGTCGAAGACCGAGGGTATCAAAAATTCTACACCACCGGCTCGGGAACCCGCGCGGCGGGCGACACGATCTATTGGGAAACGCGCGTGCTCCCCGACTTCCAGCGAATCGTGAAAGATCCAAAGTTTCAAAACGAAGCCGTCCTCAACTCGAAGTTCAAGGCGATGCTTGCCTCCTACGGACTCCGAGAAGGCGAAATCTCATCGGCCAATCAAGACCGCATCCTCAAAGACTGTCACGCGCAGCCCGAACTCGAAGGCTGCCTGGCGATGCAAACCTACTGCGTTCGGGACTACGTGCAGACGCAGTTTCCAAAGGCGATGGAAAATTTCATTGGATGCGCTGACGCCACCAACCGGCAAAACGGCTGCGGTGCGGACTTTCAAACCGCCGAAGGGATCCAAAAGAATCTGAATGTCCTCAAGAACTTCGACAAGGCGATCTCCGCAATCGACGCCGACTTGATGGAGCTGCCGAACGTTCCCGAGTATTTGCAAGACATCCAAGATAGCTTCCAAGCTTACTCGGCGCGGATTCAAGCCCTGCTCGACAAAGGTAAAAAAGACATCGAGCAACTCAAGAAACAAGAAGCGGCGACGGCCAACACTCGTTATCAGAATGCGAAGGCCGGGGCGAATGCGCTCGGTGGGGCATGCCGCGCATTCGACGAGTGCAAGGGTTACATCGAGCGGCAGGGCTACACGGATACGAAAGCCCTCCTTGATCAAATCTCCAGCTGCAGCATCGACGGGCAATCAAATTCAGCGACGTCGAAACAATTTGATGCAACGATGGAAAGTCTCAAAGGAATTCAGGCTGCTTCCCATCAGGAGGCCTTGGCGGCCCTAGCGAAGGAAACCTTCGAGGCTTCGCTGCAGTCTACCGCGCGACAATACCTCGAGGGCCATCTCCGTGTGAACGGTAAGCTTCCAACCGCGTCCGCGTTTTGCGCTGCGATCGGCCGCTGCGGAGATCTCAAGATCCAAGCTGTCTATGACAGCGTCAAAGCCGACCAAGCTGCGATCATCCGAATGGATCTTCCCGCCGAGATTGCGGAATTTAACGGGAAAGTGAAAGCGCTTAACTCGGCATGCGCGGAGGCCCGAAAAGTGGCGAAGGAAGGCAGCCCCACGGAAGGGACCATCGAGAAGGTCGGCCAGGCCCACGCAGAGGTCGTCTACGGAACTAGCTTTGGGAATCTGTTTGCGATCGATCAGTTCAGCGACAAGGTCGGGAAATTCGACCAAAACGACTGCGTTGAAGACGGAGTGGGAATTCGCGAACTCGATCCGAAGACGGATCAAGACCGCATCAAAAAATCTCTGAATTCTTTGCTCGGTACGATTGCGGAAAAAGGTCGAGAGCTTTCGAATGAAGAAGAGGATCTTACGGATCCCAAAGATCCCGGCCCGGGTATTCGGCATTTTCTGGAATACGAACCGCTCGTCTTGCGGGAAATGATTCGGGCTTCCAACATCCCCGAACAAGCCATGCTCCTTTGCCAAGCGATCGAAAAAATTTACGCCAAAGAAGCCAGCCGAAGACTTCGCTCAAAGGTGCTCACTGGTCTTTCGATTGCAGGCGGAATCGCGGCCATCATTCTCACCGGAGGCGCCGCGACTCCGCTCGTGCTCGCCGCAGCCTCCGTTACGGGCGGCACGGCGATCGCTATCGGAATTACGAATTCAGTGATCGACATCCGCAACGCCCAAGACTCCGAACGGAAGTACGAACAATCGAGCGCGACCGGCACGTTCGACCGTTCACTTGCCAATTCGCTGATCAAGGATTACGGAATGGAAGTTCGCGCCGAAACCGTCGGCCTCGTGCTAAACTTCGTACCCGGTGTCGGGAAGGCAGCCGGGAATACGCTAAGCAAAACCTTGATCCAGCCTGCGATGCAACGTGCGATGCGCAACCATATCGTAGACAGGATGGCGAACACGGCGGCATGGAAAACCGCCGCGAAAGCGACCTCCTACTCCGCCAAGGGCGTCGGTACGCTCATGGCGAAGATTAACGAAGGCACCGCCGTCGTCGGAGACGTCTCGGCCGCGCTCGTCGCGAAAATTCATCCCGGCACGTCGCGCACGATGATCACCTTTTTTAATTCCGCGACCAAGGGGATGAGCGAGGACATGGCGCTCACCTTTACGGCGATGGCGCTCACCCATCCCGACCCTTACTCGGAATCCGGAATGCTTGAACTCTTCGAATCGTTCATCGCCTCGCGAGGGATGGCGGCGCTTGGTGGGTCGGGACGACAAGTTTACTCGAATTTGAAGGGCCAAATCGCCGTGACTTCCGTCCGAAGGGCGACGGCCGCACGCCCTCCCTCAAAGTCAGAAATCGACGGCTTACGCGTAAAAGCGGAGACCGAGCTTGGACGTAAAGTCTCAGACGCGGAATTGAAAGGGATCCATGCTGCACATGCCGTCGGCCAACTCGAACCCGGAAAAGACGCGTCGTTCCCAGCTGAAAAATACAACTACACGCCGGCGCAGCTCAAAGAAAAAACCCGCATTCTGAGAGAAGCGGGCCTCTCGGACGCGGAAGCCACCCGTCTTATCCGGGGGGAAGTCGCAGGCGTCGGTACGATTTCAGTCAGCGCGCAGCGTGCGGAAATTCTGGCGAGTTATCCCGTTAATCCCCGGGCGATTGAAAAATGGAGAACGGCCGCGCAGGAAGAACTGCGGAAAAATCTCGCCGCCCAAGGCGTAAAAAATGCGGATCAGACCGCCGGCAGCATCGTTCGAAATGCAGAAAAAGAGGCGCTCCGAGCTCGTAAGAGTAACAAGCCCGTGGTCGGTTCCGAACTCCTTTCCGAGCGGCTTCGCAACGGGAAGTCCGGCCCCGTCAGCAAAACGTTTGAAATAAGCGACGCGGCGGCAAAAACACTAGGAAAAGCGCCGAATGCGATCTCCGATAAACTCTCGACTTGGATGACGTCCGTTGAGAAAAATGGCATCGCCGAAACCCGGAAAATTTCGGGCTATCACGACGAACCGGTGGATTTTGATTATCCCGGCGCCCGCTCGATTCGCCTCAACCAAGGCGTTCGCGCGATCTACCGGATCCGAGACGGAAAGATCGAGATCATCGCCGTCGGCAACAGAGTCTATAAACACTAGATTGTCTGGTCCCGCCGACCCATCAATTCTAGAGTTAAGCCTTTTTCTTCTTCGCCGTGAAATCGAGCATGATCTGTTCGATCTTCACCAGATCCGCTTCGGTGATTTCCCAAAGTTTCTTGGCTTCGATCTCCCGCGTGATCAACCCGAAGAGCTCGAAATCCACGAACGGGGTAACATTGTTCGTCTGGTACTCCCGCTCTTTTTCGCCGTAAAGACCCATGAAGGTCTTGTCACGGAACCAGGACTCGCGATTTTCCGCTTCGATCGCTTGGAGCGAAGCATCCGAGGGTTTGCGCTGGAGAAATTCGAAGAACATTCCCGAAGGCTTGATCCCCGGAAAATACCACTCGCCACTGAAGACCTGGATCAGGTTCTCGTGGTCGTCTTTTAAGATGGGGGTGATAAACTGGACGCCGCGATCGAGCGCGAATTTATAAAAGGAAAGAAGATCGTCGGTCCGCAGCGCCACATGCTGCCAGTGGGCGGCTTGCGAGTGCGAGTCGAGCATCTCGCGAACGTGCGACGACTGCGTCTTTGGCTCGCTTGGCTGCACGACGGCGAAGATCGTTTTATTCAAGTCGGCGTCTTTGCTTCCGCCTTGACCAACACAAACCGCGAACGTCATCGACTCTTCGCCTTTTCCCGGCGTCCATTCCTTACGTTTTTCGTAAAGCAGGCCGTCCGGTCCCACGCCGAAGATGATCTTAAAGAGACAGTACGAGACTTTGTACAGCTGTGGCTGCAACAAAAGCGTCATATGGTCGACTTGAAAATTTTGGAATGAGTGCTTCTTGAGTTGGGTCATATCCGCTTCCTCTTTTCGGAATCGTGGCGTCCGGAATAATGGAGTTAATTCAAAAGTCTTGAGTCGCTGCCCGCCGGCCGCTCGGTTGCCAGGCCTTCGGCGTCGTTACCCTGCGTACCGTCCTTCGAGGCCGTCTGCGAACTCGCATGCATCGTCGGTTGGCTCTCGTTGATATCGACGTAGGTGTAGCCGTGAAGAACTTTTTCGTAAAAGTTCTGGAGATCCACACCTTCCTTAGGCTTCAAGTGCCCTTCCCGAACGCGCGCTTCGATTTGTTCTTTCACGCGCTTTTCAAGATCGGTCGCCGAGTACTGGATCCACGACAGAACGCTTGCGATATTATTCCCGCGAATCACTTCCTCGATGTAATAACCGCCCGGCTCCGTCTCGTC
>CAZAKW010000137.1:607-7263 GCA_964485835.1 uncultured Bacteriovoracaceae bacterium | reverse complement strand
GGGGTCAAAGAAAACGTGCGGCCAGGGAACCCTGGTCTTGAGGGCTACGGCCGTCGCCTTGAAGCGAAAACGTTTGCTCCGCCGGAGCGTTAGTTTCCGTTAGCCGTCCCGTTACGAACGACTCGGGATACGCGAGTATTATCCGCTGCCGTGCGTGCGAAGGTTTGTTGGTGGACTGGCTTCTTGAGTTCCTTAGCATCGGAAATCATGTGCGCGTTCTGCTCGTAAAAGAACTGAATTTCATCAGGTTTTTTTCGGAGAATGTTCGCTAGCGCCGCTCGGTTTACTTCGGGTTTTTCGTCAATGAAGGCACAAAACTTTTTGGGGTCGTTGAGTGCAAGCGCGAGGAATGCGTTATCATTTTTGATGAGCGAGACTCTTTCTGTCTCCCCGGTAATGACAAAAATTTCAAGGGCCGCACCTGCCGCCAGTCCGACGCTTGTACCTAAGAGCCCTTTAGCAGCTTGGCCGTAACGGGTCGCGCGAGTTGCATAATAGGAGGCTGGATGTTTTGCGATGCCCGCCCGGATCTTGGGGGAAATGAAACCTAATTTCTCCGGATGGCTTGAAATCACACCCCGAATGGCGTTTTTACTCGAAGCTTCAACGGCCTTAACTGCGAGTCCAGAGGCGGTCACAGAGCCGGCCCCTAGAACTAAAGTGCGCCATAAACGGTTTTCATGTTTATCAACGAAGCGCTGCACTTCTAACGCTTCCGCACAGACGGAGTCGGCGCGGGCCGTCGGTAGCGTAGAAAAAATGCTCATAGCAATAACAGCACTGAGGACGTAGGCGTTTAGTGGAGTTTGCTTCATATAACTTAATAGAGAAGCAATTTTCGTGCTGCACCCGCTCTCGGTTTAAAGCTTTTAATTCAGGGTGCTTATGCGTTCACGACGTCTCTTATCCTGGCTAACTTTTAGACAGTGTCGCGCTCTTATCCATCAATTTGGTCTCGCACTTTTAGGCCTCCCTCAGTAGGGTTGGGGCTTACAACTTTTATAAAGGAGATTCGCTATGTCGATCCGTGTAGGAATGATGGCCCCCGAGTTTAAAACGAAAGCTTACGTCGCCGGACAGTTCAAAGACGTTTCGTTAAAAGACTATCAAGGCAAGTGGGTTTGCTTGTTCTTTTACCCACTTGATTTTACCTTCGTTTGCCCAACGGAAATTCGTTCCTTTGGCGAACTCGAATCCAAGTTCAAAGAAGCAGGATGCGAAGTTCTCGCTTGCTCGACCGATTCCCACTTCACGCACAAGGCCTGGTTTGAAAAGGATTTGAAGGAAGTGAAGTTTCCGGTGCTTGCCGACACGAACCACGAAATCTCTAAAAACTACGGTGTGCTGATCGAAAACGAAGGGATTGCGCTTCGCGGTACCTTCTTGATCGATCCCAAGGGCGTGCTCCAGCACATGACGGTGAACGCGCTCGGCATCGGTCGCGCTCCGGAAGAGACGCTTCGTACCCTCCACGCCGCCAAGACCGGCGAGCTTTGCCCTGCGAACTGGAAGCCTGGCCAAGCGACGATCAAGACCTGAGGTCGTTTAGAGTCTTAGTATCATCGCAGTAGAATTGGGGCCGAGCGATTAACTATCGCTCGGCTCTTTCTTTTCGGGGCGGCTGCGTAATAAACTTGGGCCATGGTAAAAGGTGCAAACTCCGCCCGCACTCCAAAAATTGGCATCACCGATCCAGGCCCAGTCGTCGTGAATCCGCCGTCCGCATTCTCGGTCACGGCCGCGCTGATCGCTGTGCAGCTTTGCTTCGGCGTGAATTACGTCGTCTCGAAGGTCGTGGTTTCCCATTTTCCGCCGCTGGTGTGGGCGGGAATTCGGATCGCGATTGCGACCGTCGTCCTTTTCGCCGTTTGTGGTTTTTCTTCTCGGCCCATGCCGAAACTCGGCCGTGAGTTCCTGCTCCCGATGGTGGGCCTTGCGCTACTAGGCACGATATTGAACCAGGCGTCGTTCTTGATGGGGCTGAGCCTTACGACCGCTACCAATAGCGCGGTGATCAATACGATGATTCCGATCGCGACGCTTGCGATCGTGACGATTCGCGGACAAGAGGAATTGAACGCTAAGAAAGCGATCGGGTTTTTCCTCGCACTCGTCGGTGTGCTCACGATCCGGAAGTTCGAGGACGTGCGTTTTACAGACATGACGTTCTTGGGCGACCTTTTGAATCTATTGAACTGTATTCTTTACGCCTGCTTTTTGTCTTATTCGAAGAAGTTTCTCGAAAAGTACGATGCGCTCTGGGTAACGGCGTTTTTATTTCTTTATGGGACGATCGGACTGAACCTGCTCGCCATCCCGCAGTGGCTCGCATTCGTTCCTCCGGCGATGACGACTTCGCTCTGGGCCTCGACTGCGTTCGCCGTCGGATTTGGAACGCTGGCGGCATATTTCCTTAATTTTTGGGCGTTGAAACACGCGAAGGCTTCCCAGGTTGCGCTTTTTATTTATATCCAACCGATCGTGGCGAGCGCGATCGCTTATCTTTGGTTTGGCGAGGTGATTACCCTTCGCAGCGCCGTAGCGAGCGCGTTTATTTTCTCAGGTATGGTGATGGCGCTTGCGGGCGCGCACCAGCGGAAGGCGGCGGCATGACGGTTCAAGATACCGATTCGGCGAATATCGAGGCAGGGGCGGTAATGCCGGAACCGGGGGCCCGCGACTCGCATGTCTATGCGGGGTTTTGGCTTCGGGCACTCGCGGCTTTGGTCGACGATGTAATCGTGATGGCGACCTCACTTGGATTGACGTTCTTTGGCCTTTACGTCGTTTACCTGGTGCTTAAGCCGGCGGGGACGTTCGGCGAATCGTTCACCGGGGGCTTTATTCAAACGGTGAATTTAATGGGGATGGCCTTCGTGTCCTTGCCTTATTATATCGGTTTCCACTGGCGTTTCGGTTGGACGCCGGGAAAGAGGATCTTTCGAATTCGCGTGATTCGGGAACGCGACGACGGCCCGCTTACGCTTGGACGTTCTGCCGGTCGATACTTCGCGCAGTTTTTTTCGGCGCTTCCCTTTGGCGCGGGCTATTTAATGGCTGTTTTCAGCTCGAAACGCCAAGCATTGCACGATCGCATCGCGGGAACCGTCAGCATCGTCGAACGGAGTTAAAGCGTCGGCGTTTCTCCAAGCGACGCGCGCCAGAGGGAGCGGGAAAACAACCGCACTTCTTCAAGATGGGCGTAGAGATCGGGGCGAAACCCGCCTTGACCTTCAAACGTCTCGAACTCGATGCGTTCCGCGTCCCGATGGAGCGCGGTCAGGGCCGCGGATAATCCTTCGGACTTTAGAATCTCTAGATATTTCGCGCGGTCGAGCGGGGTCGAGGAAGAGGTTTCGGACATGCGAAAACCTTAACAAGGACTTTCAAGGCGTTCAACGCCCGATCCGAGGTTCGCTCCTTTGAAGAAAGCAAGGACCTCGAATCGGGGTTTCACTTCGGAGGAATTCCGGATGGCACCGGAAACTAGTTAGGGCGGATATTGATTACGCGGAAGCTATCGCCCACGGGAACGCCGGTGGCGACGACCTGAATTTTTCCGTCCTGATAAAGACGCATGGCGGGCGTCGACGCCTGAATTCTGAAGACCTCGCCGGAATCGGTCGCGATTTGGAGGCCACACGCGGCTCCCGTGTTCGTTTCCGGCATCGGGCATCGAAGCGAGCCTCGAAGCGTGATTTTGGATTGCTCCCGGGCATCTAGGCGGAGAAGGCTATTCGGTTCTCGCCCGCGGTCGGACCCGGCCCAAGCCATGACACATACCGTAAAGGCTTGGATAATGACTAAATGCGCGATGATTGATCGACCCATGAAGACCTCCCTTTCGTTCGGTGGGTATAGGAACTCCCTCTTCTAGGTTTAATCGTTCGTCCTGAACGAAACCTGGAACAAGGACTGTAGGCTGCAAACGGAAAGCGGGGTTGATTTGCCCGAGGAGTGGCTTCGGGGCGGAACCTGAAGGGGCGGACCCTTCTATTTAATGCTGATGTAAAAATAGAATGTCGTCAACGGATACCGGAAAAATCGCCATTTTTGACAGCGGGACGCGTTTATAGCTACCCTATAGACAATGAACCTTAACTCGCCGAAGAAACCGGACCTGAGCGGTCTGGAAGTGAAAGCTGTGTTTAGCGATCTTGTTCGTCTTTTCGAGGGGGAGCGTTGGGGGGAGTTGCTCGACGCGCTCGAACGGGTTTCCGAGGTCGGGGAGCGCGGCGGAAGACGCGAGATAGCCCTCCAAGCCCAGTCTCTTCGGACGGCCATCGAAAGTCGGGTTCGAGTCTTTGATGCACCCCCTTTTGGCGAGATGAGCGACCAGTTTGATACTCTCGTCCTTCAGCTCAAGGCCCAGCTAAGCCACCTGGCCTGGACCCGGGATATAGCCGTTTAAACTTTGAAAATTTCTGTGGTTTGGTCGCCCGTGATCGGCTAAATCCTATTCCATCACGATATCGGGATGTAGCGCAGCCTGGCTAGCGCATCTGCTTTGGGAGCAGAGGGTCGTAGGTTCGAATCCTACCATCCCGACCATTCAAAAAGAAAAGGGGCAGCTTGTAAGAGCTGCCCCTTTTCTTTTTAAAATGACCGGAAGTTAGGATTCGACTTCCTCCGACTCGGACCGAGAGGTCGCTGCGCTCCTCTCTCGATCCGGTCTCGGAATCGCGTCGCTCATTTCGTGACATTCAGTCACGAAATGCGGCGCTCGCGTCCTACCATCCCGCTTCGTTTTGCGGGATGCGGGGATTGAACCTACGACCCTCGGGCTCCCAAAGACAGGCTCGTTCTAACCGTCCCATTCCTCTTAAGATCTCCCCCTGGACTCCGATCTGACTGAGGATGAATAGTGGACTCCTGCGCCTTCCGTCAAAATTTCAACCGGTTCTTCGTGCGGTGCTGATCGCATTGAGCCTCTTTGGCTTGATGCCGGAGGCACTCGCGCGACCGCCGCGTTTGTCCGAGTTCAAAGCCCTCGCGAGCGAACTCGCTCCGAAAGTGAATCTTTTTCGCGATGCCTGGAAGGTCGACCCGAAAGCCGAATTCTACGGCGGAACGACCCGCGACTATCTCTATTGGCTCCTTCAACAATTCGCGAATACTTCCTCGGACGCGGAGAACGAAAGGGTCATCAAACGGCTGCGCGGCCTCCTGATGATCGATGTCCGGGAGTTCATTTTCGAACAGTCAGACGTCGATATCGTTTCGGCCACGGGCATATCCCTCGCTCCCGATGATTACGGCGTTCGAAAAATCGATACGATTTCCCCAGATGTTTTCGATCCGAAGACGCCCCTCGGAATGAACGAACTCAATCAGGGGTATATTCCGGCGGAAAAGATTCGGCTGAGTCGTCAAGGGGTGGCGGTCATCCCTGGCTTCAAGGACGGCGTTCAAGAAATCCTCGACCGAAATCTCACCATCCATTTTTCTTCGGAAGCGGTCTTTAAAACGACGCTTTATGCCGCTCGGAACGAAAATCATCCTGTTTTACTCGCGCTTCGTTATCTCCGCCTGCTTTCGGTCGACTATTACCACCATCACGGAGTTCGGTATCCAAAACCCGTCCAAGTCCCGCCCGCAGTGGAGGCACAGCTCGGAAAGATTTTTTCCGAGATCCAGGATCCCCGCGTCCTCGCTCCGTATTTTAAGTCCCACCGATTTACGTCTTGGTTTAATGCTTCTTTGGATAAATCGTTCCGTGCTTATTCGAATCCGACGGCCGCGATCGAACTTTTCCAGAAGTTTAAGGTCGATCGGCTTCACTCCATCTATCCCGAGGTGAAAACCCTCTTCAATTACCTCTTCGCTGTCCGCCATGATCCCGTGCAAATCGCGGCAAATTTTAAAGCATACGGCACCACCCCCGAAAAGTTATTCGTACCCGTGGACCAACTTTTCCCCGGCCGTGAACTCTACCACGGTACAAAAGAAGAAAGCGCCTTTCGCGCAATCCTTCTCCAAGGAATTATTTCCTCGACCGCAGGTACGGCCGGAAAAGGTGCCTACGCGGCGCCGATGAGAAACTTGCAACTTCCGCGCAGCTACGCGGGCGGCGAGGAATCCAGAATCGCACGAATCACGCTCCGGCGCGACGCCCGCTTGATTGATACGACCAAGGGCGAAGGAGCTCGGATCTTGACCGCTGTCGGCACCCAAGATCGATTAGTCGAACTCTTCGGCGCGGATGTGATCGGGTATATCTATCCCTCGGAAGCCTATGTCATCAAGAACAGCGAGGCGATCGAGTCCGTAAGTGGATACCTCCGGGACGTTAAGCCCCTAAGCTGGTTTTTCTCGGAGGCGGCGAAAATTCAGGGAGGAGAAGCCGCTCTGAGATTCTTGCAGTCCTTGCGCCTTCAATCCCCAAGTACGCAAGAGCGGGACCAAATTCTCAAGCAAGTTGACCTCTCGGACGATCAGCTCGCAATCGCTCTTTCGAGAATCGAAGCGATGGACGATCGGACCTCGCGTATCAGTGTGCTCCTCGATTTCGGAAAGATTTCGATTCGCTCTCCGAATTCGCCTGCGCATCAGCGGGTAAAAAAACTTAACGAAGATGTCTTGAAAGAGATCGATCATTTATTGAAAGAAGAGTGGAGCTGGACGATTCAGGAAACGCCGCTCGGACATTCATCATT
>CAZAKW010000137.1:0-597 GCA_964485835.1 uncultured Bacteriovoracaceae bacterium | reverse complement strand
ACTACGAATTCGAGACAAAACTTTTCAGTCGCTGGAGTATGGACGGGAAGATCCATCTCTTCACAACGAACGAAGACATCGCGCCGTACTGGGAAATTTATCGAGACGAAATCGCGGTCCCCCGGATACTTGGTATGCTGGAAGACGAAAGCCCCGGGGCGGCCCAAAGACGCCTCGCCTATCTTGCGGCGACCGGTGGACATGGGTCCGAAAAATACATCAAAACCTCTCCGCGTGCGTCGGAAGTCGTCACGAAGATGCACGAGGGACTGATCAAAGAGGCGGCTCAAGCGTCTCTAACCGATCCTCGCTTAGCGTATTCGTTGTTAAGCCATCTCTATTCCCGAGCGAGTCACCAATGGAAAACCAGCAAGGCGGCGCCCCTTCCTCAAACCGTGAAACTGAGGTTAATCGATGCCTCCCTCGGTCACCCGGCCGCTCCCATGCTACTACTCGGGGGGATGATCCTAGAACCGGGAGTTCTGGGTCTGGTTTCCGCGTACGCGGATGCGGACCATTCTCTTCTGATCAATTCTCTCAAGGACATCTTTTTCAACCGCTACTATAGCGAGCGCCCGACTACGACCGAACCCGTAG
>CAZAKW010000136.1:3291-7268 GCA_964485835.1 uncultured Bacteriovoracaceae bacterium | reverse complement strand
GGAAAAATAGAGAGCACGATCCTGCGCGGGATGAACCGCGGGAAATCCTCCTCGATCATCGTCGTCGCCGAAGGCCCTAAACCGGGGCTCGCGATCCGCCTGGCCGCGGGGCTTGCGGCGAAAGGATTTGATCCGAAGGTCTGCACGCTGGGCCATATTCAACGGGGAGGTAAACCCACCGCGCGCGACCGCATGCTGGGATCCGTGCTCGGTGCTTACGCCACCGCCCACTTGATTTCCGGCCGTTCCGGCGGAATGGTCGGCATGGTCGAAAACGTCGCGACATTCGTTCCTTACCGGTCGGTTATCGGAAAAAAGAAAACGCTTCCGGCAGGGGTGATCCGCCTCGCTGAAGTCCTGGCGACTTAGATGCGATGGAAAAGAAGGCGGTTCGTTTGCATCCTCGTCCTCCGCGAAGAATCGCTTTAGGGCACGCCTTCCTCGTTACCGACCTCGCGATCTTCGTCGTCGGGATGATTTTCGCGACGCTAATTCTGATCGGCGTGCACCGTCTCCAACGTGACGAAGTCGCCAGTCGCTTCGCCCATGCGTCCGAACTCGCGCGCCAACAAATTGAAGCCGTATTTCAACAGGCCGAGGACTCGGTCAACGCCGCCACCGAAACCCTCCCCTTAATTCTACAGACTTCCTCGACGAACTTTTTCCAATGGGCAAACGCCTACGCTGATGCCCTGCTGTCAAATCGACCCGAGCAGTTTAATTTCTACATTGCTTTCGACGCCCGGACATCTCGGCGCCTTTTCGGGCAACGGGGAATGGTCTACGTCGTCGCGAAGAACCCTGAGCTGTCGGGAACCTCCGAATTCAACTCTCCCGCTACTTTCCGCCGGTTGACCTATACGGATACCGGATATCAAAACGATTCTGGGGAACTTTGGTACCACGGCGCGCTTCAAGCTACGGGTATCCACCATACCCGATTGTACTACGACACGAGCTACATGCGCCGAGTACTATTCTCGATCACGCGCGCTTTCCGCGCTCCAAAGACCGGCACCGCTCCCGCGGTCGTCGGCATGGATCTCACCGCGGGAACTTTCTCGCGCCTTCTCTCGCGTTTCGAACTCGGAAAGACGGGTGGAGCATTCGTTTTGGACAATCGCGGTCGCCCCCTCGCACCGTTTATGAACCGGGACATCCCGATGCTCGGATTTCGGTTTGATCCCGGATTCGAAACCCAGCCCGCGTTCGCCGAAACAGTGGACAATCCCCCGCCCATAGAAATTCGCCAAGGCCTACAGGAAGTCCGCGGCAAAGACGGAAAGCGCTACCTTCTCCAAGTCGCAGCGCTCCCGGGGCGCCCTTTTTCCGTGGTGACTTACCAAGAATATCGTGAAGTTTATCAGACGGTTTTTTGGTCAGTCGGCTCGATCATCGTATTGGGCATTGTCTTTCTTTTAGTGACGTTCTTCTTTCGCCAGCGGCTAGCTCTCTTCGTGATCACGAACATCAACCGGATACTCGAGAACATCGACTCCAACCGCCTCGCCCTCGAACAAGGGGATCCAGGTGCGGTTTTCAATCCTCTTGATCCCCGGGGCCCGCGCGAGACTTCGCACCTCGCCGCCCAGCTGAACCTTCTCTACGACCGTCTTCAACGCGCTTTCCGCGAGGTACAGGGAGAACGCGACCGTGCCGCCCAAGCGACCCGATCCAAGTCCCGATTTCTCTCGATCATGAGCCACGAAATCCGCACTCCCTTGAACGCGATGCTGGGTCTTACCGATGTATTACTAACCACCCCCCTTGAAGCAGAGCAGGCAAAAAATCTTCAGATCATCCGACGTTCAGGTCGGGCGCTCCTTCGCATTCTCAACGACATCCTGGATTTTTCCAGACTCGAGGCGGGCAAACTTCAAATCGAGTCTCACGAATTTTCCCTCTTCGAACTTCTCCACGACGTCGAGGGCCTTCTTCGTTTCCAGGCCGAGCAAAAGGGCCTTCGATTCTTGATCCTCGCCCCGGAACACGATTATCTGCTCGAAGGAGACTCTGTCCGCGTCCGTCAGGCGCTGCTGAACTTGGTCGGTAATGCGATCAAATTCACGAGCGAAGGATCCGTATCGATCCAAGTCGATGCGCTCCCAGGCGACGATCCGGGACAAGAACGCTTCTGCTTCAAAATCATCGATACGGGAGTGGGCATTCCCAACGAGTACCAGGCCCAAATTTTTTCTGACTTCTCCCAGGGAGACGCGTCGATCACCCGCCGATTCGGGGGTACGGGTCTCGGCCTTGGAATTTGCAAACAGATCGTTGACCTCCTGGGTGGGACGATGACGTTCCAAAGCCGAGCAGGGATAGGTTCGACGTTTGAATTCACCCTCCAATTCAAGGTAAAATCAAAAAGAGAAGCCACTTACGCACGCTTCCGTCCGTCGACGGCGGAGGCTGTATTTATTCCAACACCCTCGACTCTGCCTCCCTCGCAAAGCGCCTCGGAACGGCTCATTTTGGTCGTCGATGACGATGAAGACAATCATCGGTTGATCGATGCCTTCCTAAAGATTCTTCCCGAAGTAAAGGCGGACCACGTGCATTCTGCCGCCGAAGCCCTTGCCCAGCTAGAACGTAAACCATACGCACTCGTACTGATGGATCTCCAAATGCCGGAGATGGACGGAATGCGTGCGACCCAGATGATCCGCCTACGGCAATCCTCGGGCCGGATCGCGCCTTGCCCCGTGGTGATGGTATCGGCGAATACATTCCCGGAAGACTTCCAAAAAAGCATGGCCGCCGGAGCGGACGAGCACGTCGGTAAACCTCTTTCGCTCTCCCAGTTCCGTTTACTTCTGACGAAGTACCTTTTCGCGCACGGGAATTGAAGTTCGAGTGGCACCATGTCTTGGTGTCTTTGTCCGAGTTGTCATCTCCCCGCGCTCCTTTTTTCGCCGCTTCCCTGCGCGGATTGCCGCGACAGTCTTCTGATTTCTCCGCCGATTTGCCCACGCTGCCTCGGCTTAACCTGCGAACGGGACGCCTGCCTAAGGCCCTGGGTTCGCGTGGACGGCGACGACGGACTCAGTCGTTTCGATTCGGTCGACGCGGCCTACCTCTCGATCGGGCCCGGCGCGAAGATTTTAAAGTCCTGGAAACGGGCGCCTAGTCCGGCGCTATCGCGCACCCTTTTCCCGGAAATTCGACGAAAAGTCTCGCTCGCTCTCCCGGCGGGGACGCCGACCATTCTTGTTCCCGTCCCGCAAAGCGCGAAGCGAAAATGGGAACTCAGCGGCGGCTCCGTGATCCGCACTTGTGAACTGATCCTACAAGCCCGGCAAGGGTTGGGCGAGACGACGATCTGGGATTTTCTTGAACTAGAAGCCGATCCGGGGGAGCGCTCGCCTTTACATCAATCCCACACGAAAGGCGATCAGCGGTATACGCGGCGATCCCGGATTCGCGGGGACACCTCGATCGAGGCCCGATTCCCTACGCAGTCGCACGCCCGCGTTGTTTTGGTCGACGATTTTCTCACGTCGGGCGCCACGCTTCGGGCGGCCGCCGTGGCCACCCGAGAAACCTTGGAAAAATCAGGTCGATTCGACGGCCGACGAACTCGCCTCGGCGTTTTCGTCTTGGGCTTCCGCCCCACTCTCTTCCCGAGCGAGTAAAGGATTCTCAAGCAACGCCAGGTTCAAGCCGACTTCTTCGGCCAAAAGCCGAGCGACTTGCTCAAACGCGGTCGAAATTCCAAAGGCATCCGTGACAAACGCCACCGCCTCGTGCACCGGCCCTTTGCCCAGACGAGCGGGCTGGTTAACGACGTCACCCCGCGCGAAGAGAAAATCTTCCTGAAATAAAAGTTGTTCGTGGGTGATTGTGGCAGAGAAATCCGCCAGGCCCTCGGGCAGCCATTCGGTGCCGGTGAACATCTTGTCGAGCGATTGCTTCATCCGGCGATATTTCTTCCCGATCGAGTGGTTGTCGGCGCCTTCTTCTTCCGTCAAAAAGAG
>CAZAKW010000136.1:0-3281 GCA_964485835.1 uncultured Bacteriovoracaceae bacterium | reverse complement strand
TCCATACGCTTTTCTTCCCGCCATCGAAAAAATAGCCCCAAACCGAACGCGACATCTCTTCGCCGGCGTCTTTATGGATCGAACCGTAGAATGCTTCCTGCATCGTGCCCGAGACCAGCGCGGTTTCGTGGGTGAAAACGGCTTGAAGAATGCCCACGGGCTCGCGGTTACGCGCAAGGGCGCCGCCCTTGGGCAATCCCTCGATCGACCCTAGCCCGATCCACCGATCGGCCCAGATCGCACGCTTGAAAGGAATTTTCGCTCCCGTGGCCAGCACGAGTTCACCCGCTCGATCTTCGGAAGTTTTCTCGTCGAACTCGAAAGCCTCGATCGGAGCGCCGGCAAGCGTCCTTACGTTCGAGTAGGTGGCGATTTTTTCACGCGCCGTCGCTTCGAATTCCGCAAGCGTCGCATCGAAACGGGCCTCGAAGATCGGAGCGATGCGATTTTCCGCGCCCCAAAGACATTCTTCGCGAGTCTGCGCTCGCATCTCGCGGGTCGGCGATTTATGCCACGCCGGGCGCGAAAAAGACCGATTCCGATATTCGCGCAAGTAATGCCCGGACTGGGGAGAACCAAAGTCGATTCCCAGACGAGCGGCCAAAACTTCGCAGGCGCCGGCCGCGATGCCGCTTTCCAAAAGCGGAAGCGGGGCGATCGCATGTGCGCCCGAATGGTGGACCCAAAGAATATTGGGAATCGTTTGCCCTTCCGTTCGAGGCGCCGTCGCGAGAAACCCGACCGTCGCCAAAGCCGCCCAGCCGTTTCCGACCACGACCGTAGGATTCGGAAAATCAGCCAGGCTATCGATCATATCGGAAATTTTTTTGGACATCTCCGGGTCTGCCGCAAAGGGGTTTGTTTGAGAGCGGGAGCTGCGTCGCGTTCGTTTCGGCTCGGACATGGTTCAATTCTCCTGGGACTCTTCAATCAAAGCTTTGTGAAGCAACCCGACGACTTCGGCAGCTCTCGGTCTAGGGACCGCCAAAGTGATGACAAGGCTATTGGCTTGGCCCATCGTAACGGAGATACCGTTTTGATCAAGGATTTCGAAGGTCTTCGAAAGAACCTTTCCGTCTTGGGTTAGGCGGCAGCCAACTACCGAGACTGGAACGATATTTTCGTGAATTTCGACGGCCCGCAAAAACCCGTCTACCGACAAGGTGTGGCAAGCTTTTCTCCATTCGGTCACCGTCTCAAGCTCGACAAAAAATCTCAGGGTTCCTTCAAAGAAATCTGGAGCCAAAAGCGCGAGACCGGAGGCCGTTGCCAGGTCCCAAACCGCTCCCGCCGCGGAAGGCCGCATCAACTCCAGGACCAGGAGTGCCTTCCCTTCGTCGTGGGTCACGCCCGTGACCGTTGTTGCTTCCATTCCTGAGTTTCGAGAGGCCTGCATATCGATCACTTCCGTTCCATGAGAGTCTCCGGGATCGCCACCCAGAGGCATTAAACTGCTGCGAACCCGAAGGGGGACGCGGTATTTTTGGGCAAGCTCGATGCTACGGGGATGCAGGACTCCTGCTCCTCGACTCGCGAGTTCGACCATCTCCTCAAAATCGACTCGGGCGAGTCGCTTCGCCCCCGGGACGAGTCGCGGATCGGCGGAGTAAACTCCGTCGACGTCCGTATAAATGTCACAGCGAGCGGCCCCCAAAACTGCTGCGAGCGCGACGGCCGTCGTATCGCTACCGCCGCGACCGAGCGTTGTGATTTCACGTTCTTCGCTCATCCCCTGAAACCCTGCGACGATCGCCACCGCATCCTCGGAGAGAGCCTTTCGGACTCGGTCACCTAAAATTCGCTGGATCCGGGCGCGGCGGTGATGATTGGTCGTGATGATACCGCTTTGGGATCCGGTAAACGAAAGGGCCCGGACGCGGAGATCGGCCAACGCCATCGATAGCAGCGCCATCGAGATTCGCTCCCCCGCAGTTAAAAGCATATCGACTTCGCGGGAAGGTGGCCGTTCGGAAACTTGGTGGGCTAAACCCAAAAGTTCGTCGGTGGTGTGCCCCATCGCCGAAACGACGACCACCAGCTGATGGCCACTCGCTTTTTCGGCGGCGATCCGCATCGCCACTGAACGAATCCGTTCCGGCGTTCCGACCGAAGTCCCGCCGAATTTGAGTACGAGTAAAGCCATGCCCTCGTTTTACGAGGACCGTGTGCCCGACACAAGGGGAACGGGCGGAATTAGTAAGAAGCTTTTCGGCGATTCTTCATACGGTCGCTCATCGAAACCTTGGAAACGCGCTTTTTATGAACCGAACTGACCCGGCGTTTCCCCCGCCGTTTTACGCGCCGGCGTTCCGGAGGATCCCGAACGTCAAGCGAAGAAAGGCTACGGCCGCCGTCCGCCGGCATCGGCAACCGGATCAACGCGCCTTTTCTGAGGTTCGCTTTTTTGGAGATTCCGTTGAGATCGGCGAGCGGGTCGACTTTGATCCCGAAGTGGCGGGCGACGGAGGCGAGAGACTGGCCGCGCTTGACCTTGTAGGCGAGAAATTCAACCCGCTTGGCGAACGACGGATCGTTATAACTCGCAAGGAACTGGTCCTTTACCGAGAGCGGGAGCTTGATTCGGTAAGTGGCGACGTTAGCCGGCGTGCACCAACGGAGAAGCTCTGGATTTAGGCTTTTAACCGTGTGGTAAGAGAGCCCCGCAGCGCGAGAAATTTTCAGAAGATCGGCCGGCGACTGCACCTCGAAGTCCAGAAGCTGCTCCCCCATCAGTTCGCCTTTTTTATTCACATGGGGCGTCGGGATAGGTTTAGCGATCGCGAAGCCGTCTTTTCCAGAGGGCGGCTCCACGGCGACGGCAACTAATTCTCCGTCGGCATGGTGGTCCGCTTCCGCGGTCCCGAGTTCTTCACTGGAGGCGCTTTCGTAGAAATCGCCCTTCAATACGCTTTCGAGCGCTTCTTTCTGAGCCGCGATCGTGGATTGCTCGTCGTGACTTTCAAGCTTAACGACCTCACCGTCCGGCGCGATCGCTTCGCCTTCGCCGGAAAGGATCTTCGAAGGGGCAAATCCGAACTGGGTACGGTTCTTAGCTAACAGGGCGGCGGCAATAATTTTCGGTACGTAGTCCCGCGTTTCGGGACGCAAAAAACGGTGCTTGGTCAATGCCCAAAAATCCGCGCTGCCATAACGTCGAATCAAGCGGGCGATCTTCGCTTCCCCGGCGTTGTAAGAAGCGGCGGCGAGTTCCCAGGAATGGAACATACCGTGAAGGTCTTTCAAATACTGGGCAGCGGAAAGCGTCGATTTCCGGGTGTCTC
>CAZAKW010000135.1:0-7270 GCA_964485835.1 uncultured Bacteriovoracaceae bacterium | reverse complement strand
TCGCTTTATTGGCTTCCGTAGGATTCATGATTTGACCTCGAGGATGAGATAACCGAAGGGTAAAAAACTCGTGAGAATATAATCGATCAGAAGAATGGCCAGACAGGTGGCGACGACCGTATTCCGTGTCGCCAAGCCCACGGCGCTCGCGCCTCCGCGTGCGCGGTAGCCGTTAAAGCATCCGACCCAAGTTAAAACCAGTCCGAAGGCGGTTCCTTTGGAAATGCAATGGACGAGGTCGATCGTGTCGACAACCTTCGCGAACTGTCCCCAGTAGATCGCCGTGTCGAGCCCCATTATTCCGCACGCTACGAACGAGGCTGACAAAGTCGCCAAACCGGCGAAAAAAACAGAGAGAATCGGCAGCATGATCGTTCCGGCGATCACCCGCGGCGTCACTAAAAATTCGATCGGATCAATCGCCATCACGTCGAGTGCGTCGACCTGCTCTGAAATGCGCATAGATGCGATCTCAGCGGCCATAGCGGCCCCGGCGCGGCCCGTGACCATAATTCCAGTCATCACCGGTGCAAGCTCGCGAAAAAGAGAAACTCCGACCGATCCGCCCGTGAAGGCCTCGGCATTAAAAAGCCTGAAAGAGAGGTAAAACTGATAACCGAGAACCGCACCCATAAAAGCCGCGGCAATCGCGATAATGCCGCTTGAACTTACGCCGATCGACTCGCATTGCCGAAGTACGAGCCCTCGCCTTTTCCACATCCGAGGCAGAGCGCGAATGGTCTCAGCAGCGAAGACGGAAAAATCACCGGCCAAAAGCGCTGGGTTTTCTAGGACTTGGGGAAGGCGCACGATTCTCCTAGTTAAGCTTAGAGCCGAGAGAATAACAAATGCTTCATTCCGATAACGCATCGCATTTGAAATTTGCAATCTCAGGCAAGAGCTTTCATTCCGTTGCCCATCGCGGTAGCAAGACGGTTGAGACCTCATGCACTGGATCACGAAACTCCTTCTTCGACTCGTCGCGCCAATTCTGGTTGTCAGCACGCTTATGGCCGGCGCGGGCGTTTACTACTCGGCGAAGCTCTATAAGAATCTGCGTACCGACTTCGAAGAACTCCTGCCGACGAATGCTCGGAGCGTGCAAGATCTCGGGGAAGTCCGCTCACGCCTCTATTCGATCGATAATCTTTCGATCCTGGTTTTTTCCGACGATACGAAAGCCTCTCGTCGTTTCGTCACCGATCTTGCGGAAAAACTCGAAGCTCTGCCCAAAGATACGGTGGCCAGCGTTGAATACAACATTTCGCAAGAACTCGAGTTTTTCAAACGCCGAAGCGCGCTCTACTTGGAAGTGTCGGATCTTACCCGGATTCGGAACTACATTCGAGATCGGATCAACTACGAATCGGTGCTGCGCAATCCCCTCACCATATTCTCGGGAGTCGATATCCCCGAGCCCGCACTTAATTTCCAAGCCATCGAGAAAAAATATGAGGGAAAGGCTTCTAACTACGAACGTTTTCCGGATGGCTACTATGCGACTGCCGACGAAACAAAACGGGTCCTTCTCGTTTACAAACCCAGCGCGGGCAGCGGCGCGAAGCTGAAAAAAGCGTCCGTCGCCGCGATCGAATCGCTGAACCCCAAGAGTTACGCCAACGACTTGGAAATTCGCTACGCCGGCGGAGTACAAAATACGATCGAAGAGCAAGCGGCATTGGTCGAGGATCTCGAGTTATCGACCTTGATCGTCACCCTCCTCGTCGCAGGCGCCATGCTTCTTTTCTTCCGTGCGTTCCGCGTCTCGGCAGCGCTCTTGATCGCCCTTTTCTATGGGACGTTTTGGACGTTCGGAACCGCCTATTTCGCGATCGGTTACTTAAACGCGAATTCCGCATTTCTCGGATCGATCGTGCTTGGCAACGGAATCAATTTCCCGATTATCTTCGTCGCCCGCTATCTGGAGGAACGCCGTGCGAATAAGGACCACCCAACCGCTCTGGATCAAGCGATTGTCCACACGAGCGCGGCGACGTGGACGGCCGCACTGGCGGCCGGCCTTTCTTACGGATCGCTTGCGTTGACTGGTTTCCGGGGCTTCAAACAGTTCGGAATCATCGGGCTGATGGGCATGCTCCTCTGCTGGGTGGCGACTTACACGGTATTACCCGCGCTTTTGACCGCGCTTGAAAAATGGCGAAGCCTTGCGCCGAAACGGGCCGCTCCTAAAGGCGCCATCTCGGGAGCGATGGCTCGTTTCGTCGAATCTCAACCTTGGAAAATCGTCTGGGCTACGATTGGGATCACGCTCGTTTCCGGCGCCGCACTCACGCGCTATTCTCCCGCGATCATCGAAACCGACCTCGCGAAGCTCCGAAACAAGTGGTCGATGGAAGAAGGGTCCGGCTATTACTCAAAATACGTCGACGAAATTTTCGGGCGCTACCTCTCTCCGATGGTCGCCCTGCCGCGGGACGAGGCTGACGTCGTTCCTTTGGCCAAAGCCTATCGAGCCAAGATGGCCGCCGACGGCGAAACCAGCTTGATCAAAAACGTATCGGTCCTCGCCGATTTCGTACCTAAAGATCAACCCGCGAAGATCCAGCTCCTTGGCGACATCCGTCGCTTGCTTCCCCCGGAGATTCGATCGCAATTGAATCCCTCCGACCAAGAGCGCCTCCGGCAATTTTTGCAGCCCGAGGCGTTCACTCCGATCCAAAAAAACGATCTGCCACCGCTTGTCCTCGGAAAATTCACCGAGAAGGACGGTTCGGTCGGAAAACTCGTGCTGATCGAACCTCCGCTGGGTTCGGTCGCGAACGACGGAGATCGCCTGCTGGAATTCATCCGTAGCCTTCGCGAAATCGCCGACAGCATCCGCCCCGGCACGCCGGTGGCCGGCAGCCTGCCGATCTCGGCCGATTTGATCCAGTCGATCAACCGCGACGGTCCGAAGGCGACCCTTTTCGCGTTCTCCGCCGTAGTGATTCTCATCATCGCGCTTTTTCGTCGACCCAATGTCTTCCTCCCCGTCCTGCTCGCACTCTTCTTCGGGGTCTTTTGGCTGGGAGGATTGATCATGGGATTTTGGATCAAGATCAATTTCCTGAACTTCATCGCGCTTCCGATCACTTTCGGAATCGGCGTCGACTACGCAGTAAATATCTTCAGCCGTTATCGTGAGGAAGGCGGCGACAGCATCGTCAAAGTGATCCGAGATACGGGAGGTGCCGTTCTCCTCTGTAGCTTCACGACCGCGGTCGGATACGGCTCCTTGCTGATCGCTTCGAATCAGGCATTCGTCAGTTTCGGTATCCTCGCCGTACTGGGCGAGCTCACGTGTATTTTAGGTGCGGTCTTCGCGATGCCAGCGATCTTGATCGCCCTGCGCAAACGTAGGATGAAGAAAGAAGAGTCATGGTCGAAGCGAACGCTCTCTCCGAGAGCACCCGAAAATACACTCTAAAGGACGTCTTGATCGCACCCGTCATCGTTGGTGCGCTCGGATACTTTGTCGATATCTACGACCTCGTGCTTTTCAGCATCGTGCGCGTGCCGAGTCTCCAGGCGCTGGGTCTATCCGGCCAAGAACTCCTCGATACCGGAGTTACTCTGATTAACCTCCAGATGATCGGGATGTTGGTCGGAGGAATTCTCTGGGGGGTTTTGGGGGATAAACGGGGACGTATTTCGGTATTGTTCGGATCGATCGCCCTTTACTCCGTCGCCAATTTACTAAACGCATTCGTCACGAACACCACCCAATACGGGGTCCTCCGATTTATCGCCGGAGTGGGGCTCGCTGGCGAGCTCGGCGCCGCGATTACACTCGTGTCCGAATCCCTTCCTCGAAGAATTCGAGGCTACGGCACGACTCTGGTCGCGACCGTGGGAATCTGCGGCGCAGTTTTCGGGGGAATCGTGAACGAGTACCTCGATTGGCGGGCATCCTATATCGTGGGCGGCGCAATGGGTCTTGCGCTCCTTGTCCTACGGATTCGGCTGCGGGAGTCGGGAATGTTCGCCCATGCGAAAGCAGATTCTTCCGTCCGTAAAGGCGATCTCAGTCTTCTCTTCCGCAGCCGTGAACGAGCGCTACGGTATCTCCAATGCGTCCTCATTGGGGTTCCGGTCTGGTTCGCCGTAGGAATATTGATGACCTTCGCGCCGGAACTGGGCATCGCGCTTGAGCTTGAAAGCCCGGTTACGGGCGCCAAAGCGATCCTCTACGGCTACGCGGGACTTGCGGCCGGAGATCTAAGTAGCGGCCTCCTTTCCCAACTTTTGAGCAGTCGGCGCCGGGCGGTCGCATTCTACCTTCTCATCACTGCGTTTTTTACGGTCGTTTACGGCATGGCGAATGGTTTTTCGGCCAACGCATTTTACGCCGTTTGTTTTTTGGTCGGACTTGGGACCGGATATTGGGCGTTGTTCGCGACGATCGCCGCGGAGCAATTCGGGACGAACCTTCGCGCGACGGTCGCCATTTCGATCCCAAATTTCGTTCGGGGCGCAGTCGTGCCCCTGACACTCGCTTTCCGAGGGCTTGCGCCATCAGTCGGTCTCGTGCCTTCGGCGATGATCGTCGGAGCCGCCAGCCTCTCGGTGGCATTTTTGGCACTTTACTGGATGCGTGAGACTTTCAACCAAGACCTCGACTATATTGAAACCGACGACGTCGCCGGCGCCATCGTCCAGGGAGTGCCACGGGTATGACTTCTTTGCTCAAGCGCGCGAAAGAAATTCTCCTTAAAGAAGTCCGTGATTGGCCGCGCTGGTGGGCTTCGCTCTCGAATCTCCGGCGCTACGGCGCGGTCTCCTTCGTCGCGGTCTATTGGGGGGCCTTAGGCGCCCTCGGAGATTTACGCTCCGACCATCTTCTGATCGGAAGCATTTTAGGCGTTCTTTCCGTCGGTGGACGAACGGCGAACGCAGTCCTTCGCTTCGTTTTCCCCGTTCTTTTGACCGGCATTCTCTACGACAGCAAACGCTATTACGGTCACTACTTCCGCGGCGAAGTGCATGTGAAATTTCCGTACGACTTCGATTTGAAATTCTTCGGGATCGAGACGGACATCGGCCGGCTGACACCGAACGAATACTGGCAACTCCGAACGACCGCGTTCCTGGATTTTGTCTGTGGAATTTTCTATCTCGGCTTTATCGCGATCTATATCTCGATCAGCGTTTGGCATGTCTTCTTACTTCCCCGTCGCACCAAAGATCCCGTCCAAAGGCGAAAGGCCGAAATCATAGGGCCATACGTGATGTGGGCCTTCTTCTGGGTAAACATGCTCGGCTACAGCACCTATTACTGGTTCGCGGCGGCCCCCCCTTGGTACGTAACCGAACACGGCCTCGGGCCCGCGATCATGTCAACGCTCCCCAGTGCGGGCGGCGCCACGCGATTCGACGCCCTCCTAGGCGTGACGATTTTCCAGTCGATGTACGCGAAAGGAGTCGATGTCTTCGGCGCGATCCCCTCGCTCCACGTCGCGTACCCATTTCTCTCGCTGCTTTTCGCCTTCCACCTACGCTCGCTTCGAATCTTCGCCGTGATTTTTTACACGATGATGTGTTTTTCGGCGGTGTACTTAAATCACCACTACATCATCGATTTGATCTGGGGGAGCGTCTATTCGCTGCTGATCTTCTGGATCATGCGAGCGGTGGCTCGGCGCCGGGCATTCGGCAAGGCGAGCTTGGTGGATAGAGCGAGTCCCCCGACACAGTGAATTTTCCCGAGTGACGGTGACGGTTTTGCGTTGGCATCTTTGTTTGGGGTGCGCGCCTTGGCATTCCACCGCTAGCGGTGGAATGCCTTTGTCCATCGTAAGAATCAAACCGTCTCGGAGACAATGTCGTTCTGAAAAAGAAGCGGTTAGTCTTCTAGGATTGGATGGATCTCGTACGAGCCATGTTGAGTTCCCCCGGCTGCATCGGAGTATACGCCACCCGGGTTTCTAGACCCGGCAATGGTGATCTTTTGGCCGGTGACTCCGCCGATCGCATTCGCGACCTCCTGCTCGAGTTCCAGAACATGCTTTATGATTTCGGGCCTCGCGGCATCCGCTTGTTCATAAGAACGTTCAAGCACGATGCCCGCTTTGCCAGATTCCGTCTCTCCAAGCTTCATCACCCTTCGAAGCTGCGCTTTGCGAAGCGGAAGCGTCGAGATCACCCGTTCCGAGTTACCTTCCTGAGATATCTTGAAGTGCACCACTCCGCTATCTCCATCCATCCGCGAATCAACATGGATGGATTGCCCCTGCGTTCGGGCCTTCAGCGCATCGGAAAGGTCCGCAAAGTTTCGATGATCGGAGAAATTTGCAGGGCGAAGGACATACGATGCGATTCCTTTCACATCGGAGTCGACGACATACCCGAGTAAAGTCTCGATATGGCCTCCGTTCTTATAATTTTGGCACGAAGTCGTGTCTACGAGATCCCCAATGGTGAGCAACATTTTAGGATTGTCAAAGGTGGTCGTGAATACAATCGAAGATGGCGAAGGTTTTGGAGGAGTCAAAGTGGCAATGATCGCCGCTAGGTCCACTTGGGTCTGATCGGAATAGCGAAAAAGACTCGCGTTGCCTTTGAGGTAAGTCGCGATTTTTTTCATGGAAATGACATCCACCGCTCCTTGAAGAAGCTGACCGAGGGATTGCTCCAGGGCGGAAAGATCCATTCCGAGTATTCGCGCCAGTTCTCGAGGCGACGGTGGATTTTTCACGGAAACCACCTTCTCCAAGAGAGCGTTTTTAAGAGCGGCCTCAAGTTGAGGGCCACCCGATCTCGTGGCGGCATTGTGCATGAAGCTAGTCGTTACTTCCCTGCGAGCGCGAGAGAGACGACTCGAATCCGATTCTGTTTTCGAAGTATTCGGATCGTATAGACTGACTCTTTTTCGGTTGGTCATCCATTCTGCCTGATTTTTCGGGTTTCCTAGCGCCTTTAACTGTTGGAGGGCCTTCGTTTGATCCGAGATATCGTTTGGAATGCCTTTGAATTTTAAGGCGTCGAAACGATTTTTCATCACCGACTCCAGCACTTCCCCAAACAGTGGAATCTCCGCCACCCACTTCGGATTGCCTTTAAATCTCGCTACCAGCGTGATGATGGGTTCGATGGATCCCCAGCGGCTATAAAGGTCGTCGAGCTCTCGTTTTGCGATCGCTATTCCCGCTCCTTCGAAAACTTTCTCCAACTCCTGAACGATCCGTTGTCTCACCTGGGCCTTTAAGCTCGGAATGCATTCGGCTCCCAATCCTCGAACCAGCTCAAGCTGATTGACGGTCTGGGTCCAGGC
>CAZAKW010000134.1:6842-7278 GCA_964485835.1 uncultured Bacteriovoracaceae bacterium | reverse complement strand
GTTTTCCCTAACCCAATCGGGTCCTTCGCGCCGCTCGACGTTCAGTACGCCAAGATTCAGCCGCTTCCGGGTGCGAAACCAATGGAATTCGTCCTTATAACCCAGAGGCAGAAGGCCCAGGCGCACGACATGTCCCACCGGGACTAGGTCTTGGGTGACCCGGGGGAAAAAATTCGGGTCGAGGTGGAAAAACCCTTGGCTCTTGTAAGGCTGCACGAGGATCTGGCGCAGATCCTTTTCGGTGACATAACCCATCGCCACGGCCGCTTCGCCGAAACGAATTCCGTTCGCTTTGGAATGTTCAAGGATGGGTTGGATCCACTCTCGGTGGAGCAAACCCTTTTCCATCATAAACTCGCCGATTCGCTTCTTCTGAGTGCCGCCAGACATTTGTCACCTTTCACGATCTGTTCTTTGCTCTATAATGGTAGGAAGG
>CAZAKW010000134.1:3592-6832 GCA_964485835.1 uncultured Bacteriovoracaceae bacterium | reverse complement strand
GCGAACGCTCACTCTCCTCTTGCCCGTTCTTGTTCCGGCTCTGCTTGCGCTAAACGCGCGCGCGGACGACGGGCTTGTGTCACTTGACGACGAGCCTATCGCGGCGGACGGCGGCGAACTCACCGAGATCGGTAGCGATGCGACGAGCGGAGACAGTTTGGAATCCCTCGATGGTTCTTCCGCTGCGTCCACCGGCGAAGAAGAAGTGGCAATCGATCTAGGCGGCGAAGCCATGGGCGGCGGAGATTTTTTCAACCCTTACGTTTTTTCGCGCCAGCCCTATTGGATCTTTCTTCCCGTGTTTGGATTGATTATTTTAGGTCTGCATCTTCTTCCCGTGCCGAAGCGCCAATCCAAAAAGAAAATCGATCAAGCCCAGCGTTTCTTCCGCGGCCTTTCGGGAGAGTCCACGGGCATGATCAATCTAAAAGAATTGCGCGAATCTACGCGCACCTCGATCCAGCGCCCGAAGAAAGGAAACGAATAGTGGCGTTATTCGGTGTTCCTACCCGTCGGATCCGCATCGTGGTTCAAACCTCGCTTTTCTTGCTCTGGGTCTCGCTCGTCTACGCGACCCACTATCCGATGGAATCGTGGCTTGCGAAGAACATCCCGGTTTCGCTCTTCCTCCGCATCGACCCCCTCGTCGCGACGGTCGTGATGGGTGGCATGCGGCTGGGAATCACCATCCTGCTCGCCGGACTCGTCACGCTTGGCGTGAGCATGCTTTTAGGGCGTGTTTTTTGCGGTTGGGTATGTCCCCTCGGCGCGACGTTTGATTTTTATTCTTGGATCGTAAAAAAATTCGGCGTGCGCCACTACGGTCCAAGCCCCTGGTGGTTCCGCTTCAAGTACTACCTGCTTGGAGCGATTCTCGTTTTCGCCCTATTCGGATCCATTAGTCCGCTGATCGGGCTCGATCCGATCGTCTTTCTCACCCGCGTCGCCGCGTCCGTCATTCAGCCCTTCGGACGCGTCGAGGGTGGCCTCGGGTGGTCCGTGGGTGATCGCCCCCACTCGATGGGCGCATTCATCGACTTTACGACGTTGCTGCTTTTCCTCGCCGTGATGGCTTACACGACGCGCGTCTCCCGGATCTGGTGCCGCGCGATCTGTCCCCTCGGCGCTTATCTGGCCGCGCTCGGGCGCCACTCGGTGCTTCGGCGCCAGACCGACCAATGCGTGCATTGCAATATCTGCTCGGCCTCGTGCCCGACCGGGGCGATCGATTTTAATAACGCCGAAATTTACAACGACTCGGAATGCATCAAGTGCTTTATCTGCTCGGAAGAGTGTCCGGTGGACGCGAATTTTTTCACCCTCCGCTCTCCCTTGAAAGCGAACGACCAACACGGCCAGGTCGTCGAGCTCGATCGCCGCTCGTTTGTCGGCGTAGCGGCCACGACCGTCATCGCCGCGCCTTTCATGCGCATCGAATCGGGAATCGCGGGATCATCAAAAAAACTCCTCCGCCCCCCGATGTCGCGCGAGGAAAGCGATTTTCTCTCAAGCTGTATCCGCTGCGGCGAATGCATGAAGGCGTGCCCGACCGGAACGCTGAAACCGGCGGGGATTGAGCACGGGCTTCGTTCGCTCTGGACCCCGGTGATGACGCCGCTTGAAGCGCCCTGCAAAGAAGGGTGTAACGCGTGCTCGGTCGCGTGCCCAACCGACGCGATCCTAAAATACCCGCTCGAAAAAAAGTACACCTTCAAAGCGGGCACGGCGGTCTTTAATCCTTCCAACTGCATCTCGTTCACCGAAGGAAAGTTTTGTTCAGAATGCATCCGCGTCTGTCCGACGAACGCAATCGCCTTTAAAAAGGGTTGGGAGCCGAATCCAACCGGCCCGCAACACACCTTCGGATTATCCGCGGCCGGCTCCGAGGAAATCGCCCCGGCGGGCTTAACGCCGACCCGGCCGGTCCACGTCAACTTCGATGCGTGCGTCGGATGCGGAGCCTGCGAAACGGCGTGTAATCAAATTGTCTTTGGCGAAACGGCGATGAAAACGACGTCCCAAGGCCGCGCCGTTCCGACGACCTTTAAAAAGCATTCTTAAACGCAGTTTATTTCCCTGGGGTTCGTCTTGGCGGAAAATAGTGTAACTTTACGTCCGTTTTATACGAATATCTTTGTATGGGAATTTCTCGATTCGTCCTTCTACTCGCCACGCTCGTCTTTAATACGAGTTTTAATCCGACCTTAAGCACGACCGGTATCGCGGGTACGGAAGCCGCGCCACAATCTTCCGGCGGTACCAGTCCGGAACTGAAAAAGCGACTCACCGATCTACAATACCGGGTCACCCAGCTCTCCGCGACCGAGCCTCCGTTTAAAAACGAGTACTGGGACAAAAAGGACGACGGGATCTACGTCGACGTGATCACGGGCACTCCGCTTTTTTCCTCAAAGGACAAGTTCGACTCCGGAACGGGCTGGCCGAGTTTCACTCGTCCGCTGAATCCGCACGCGGTTGTGACTCGCGAAGATTCAAGTTTAAGCGAGAAACGAATTGAGGTGCGTACTCGGAGCTCCGCTTCCCATCTCGGCCACCTCTTTGACGACGGCCCCAAACCCAGCCGCAATCGCTATTGCATCAACTCGGCGGCCCTACGCTTCGTCCCCCTCTCCGACTTGGAAAAAGAGGGATACAGTTATCTACGCCCGCTTTTCGAGAAAAAGGCGAAAGCGGGCGGAAAAGAAGACCCGACTCGTTTGGCATTGCCCGCTCCCGAAACCGAAACGGCGGTTCTCGCCGGCGGATGCTTCTGGGGCGTTCAACACATCCTGCGCAAGCAACCGGGCATCGTCTCCACCGAAGTCGGCTATGCCAAAGGAAAGACGGGAGAGAAAGAAAAAGCCGAAGCCGTGCAGATCGTTTTCGACCCGAAGCGAACGAGTTACGAAAAAATTCTCGAACTATTCTTTAAGCTCCACGACCCCACGACGAAAAACCAGCAAGGCAACGACCGGGGCGCGGAATACCGTTCGGCGATTTTCTACCGCACGTCGGAGCAAAAGAAGGCCGCGCTTTCCGCCAAAGTCGAGGCGAGTAAAAGATGGAAAAAACCGGCTACGACCGAAGTCGTCGAATTTGCGTCTTACGAAAAGGCCGGTGAGGATCATCAAGATTATCTCGTGAAGCGGCC
This sequence comes from uncultured Bacteriovoracaceae bacterium, assembly GCA_964485835.1. GTDB lineage: Bacteria > Bdellovibrionota > UBA1018 > UBA1018 > UBA1018 > JACMQW01. The sequence continues at coordinate 3,681 of CAZAKW010000134.1, read as the reverse complement.
AAAGGGCTACACCTGCCATTACGTTCGGGATCTTTAAATTCCGGCAGGATCGATCGTGACTCGTTAGTCTTGTTTTGAAGTTCCGTGAA
>CAZAKW010000134.1:0-3582 GCA_964485835.1 uncultured Bacteriovoracaceae bacterium | reverse complement strand
ATACGAAATTAACAATGGGGAAAGCATCGAGATGACACCTTTTATATTGTTCGTACTGCCGGTTAGTCTAATTTTGTGTGGCTGCTCGACTCTGCCAAATCGAGAGCCGCTTTCCATCACTAAAATCGAAAGCCTTGACTATGGTGCTACGTCAGTCGATGCGGCCGCAAAGATCTTGGGTAAACCCGACGAAGTAATTCCACTAAAAGACGGAAATGAAATTTGGTCATTTCGAGAGGCGGATTCAACCGGCTACAGAGGCCAAAGACTCAACCTCAGAATCGAGCGTTCATCGTCTCGGGTTATTTCCGCGACTTGGGTCCCGTTTCAAGGAGAACCACTTATTTCTAAAGAAGGGGTCTTAGCGCGATTCAAACATGCACATTTCCGAAAAAAGCCGTTGGTTGGGACTCTAAGCAACAGCACCATTTTTCGAACGATGAAATTTATTCGGATGACCACCGCGGAATTTCATTTTACCTGAATACTCATGACAATACGGTCGCAGACGTCTCTTTCAAAAAGCCGCTAGCATCTCGTGCCATCGGTGCTGACGACAAAAAACAGTAGAGCGTCGATCGCAGGTGGCGCGCTTTCTCGAAGTAGGTTCTTGAGCGAATCCTTGTGCTTCCTTAATGACGATATCGAGCCCGCGCTGTGCAGACGCAAACCACCAGAACTATCTCGTCAAGCGGCCTAAGGAATACACCTGCCACTATGTTCGGGATTTTTAAATTCTGACGGGATCGATCGTGACTCGTCAGTCTTGCTTCGAAGTTCCGTGAATCCGAAACTCTAAAGAAGCCCCCACCGACGTGCCGATCACGCGAAATCCGCCAGACTCCGTACGGGTTCGGTTCGCGAGTACGACGAAACGAGAGGTTTCACCGACAAACTGCAATCCTCCGCCCCAGATTTTTTGGTCCGCCTCGAAAACATTTCGATACGTCCCGCCTACGCTTGCACCCAAGTGATAAAAGCATTCTTCACACGTCGTACCTGAGCCACTTCCTGGAATCCCACGCACTAGACACTCTACTTTCGGCGCCGGAGAAGCGGGGCGTCGGGAACGACCCGTGGGATGAGCCCGAAGGCTCGCTTTTCCTATCGCGCGGCGGTGGCTTTTAGACCGATGATTGAAATCACGAGTAAGATCATGAAACCAATTCTCGGTAGCGTAACGGGCTCTTTGAATAGGAAAATTCCCAAAACTCCCGCGCCGAAAGCCCCGATCCCGACCCACACCGCATACGCAGTTCCGATGGGAAGGGTTTGCGTCGCCTTGGCGAGTAAAACCATACTGCCCGCCAGCGTAACGAGAACAAAGAGGCTTGGATAAAGACGCGTAAAGCCTTCGGTGTATTTAAGGCCGACTGCCCAGCAAATTTCTAACAATCCTGCGAACAAAAGAATGATCCAGGCCGCTGACATAACGAACCTCCAGTAAGTTAAAAGGGCGTCGTCTTGTCTTTACCGGGTACGGCGCGTCTCGTCCGGATATTAAAACACTCTGTAAGATAAACCTAAAAAAGGTCCAGTCACTAGTTCTTTCCTTTTTCGGGAATCTGAGTTTCACGGGGCCAATCGGTAATGGTTTCGTTTTTCGCCGTGACCGATGGATTGTCGACGTAAGCGATTTTCGTGTTGACGTTATTTCGTACGCCCTCGGTTTCGATATAGCGAACAAACGCCGAGAGTTTTGTTTTTCAGCGAAAAAGTCGTGAGTTTCTATCTTGGCTTCGTTCTTCGCGCGTATGGATGCGTTTTAAAGTTCGATCACGCCTCCCCGCCTCATGGGCTTGAAAAATCTCGTGTTACGGTGCCGGGATGAATTTAAAAACTTTGTCGGCTTGGGAACTTCACGAAAAACTATTGGGCTTAGTCGGCGAAGAGCGAAAGCTTGCGTTAACCGTACTTGAGCATCTTCGCGAGGTGGAGGCTCGCCGCCTTTATGCCGAGCGTAGGCATTCGTCTCTCTTTGAATACTGCGTCTCGGAGCTTCGGTATTCCGAAGCGGCCGCCATGCGCCGGATCTCGGCGATGCGGGCTTTAAAGATTCTGCCAGAGCTAAAAGAGCAGGTCGAAAGCGGAGAGTTAAAAGTAACCCAGCTTGCCGCTCTCCAAAGCTTTGTCCGAATAGAAGCCAAGGCCGGAAAGACCTACTCAGTTCCGGAGACGAGGGCGCTTTTTCAAGCCGCCTGCGGAAAAACCACGCGGGAGACGGAAAAGTTATTGGCCGAAAAAAACCCCGAGTATTTGAATCGGGAGAAAGTACGGATTGTAAGCGCCACCCAAACGCAGTTGTGGTTTACGGCGGACGATCCACTCATGCAGCAGATCCAAGCCGTGCGCGATCGCTTCGCACACCAACTGCCGGTCGGAGCAACGCTTGCGGAAGTTGTCCGCTTTATGGCGAAGACGACTTTACTTTCGGCGCCGGAGAAACGCAGCGTTAGAAAACAGATTTCTGTAGAGTCGCTGGGAAGAACTCTTGAAGGCACACAAAAACCCGTACAGAAACTCGCAGGGAAGCCCGTTCTGAAGCCAGCGCACAAAAATGTCCGGGAGAAGATTCGATCTCGTTATATTCCCGCTCAAGTAAAACGCGAGGTCTGGACGCGGGACCAGGGACGGTGCCAATTCGTTTCGCCTACCACCGGTAAGAAATGTCTTTCCCGACATCGAGCCCAAAGCGACCACGTCGTTCCGTTTGCCCTTGGCGGAAGTTCAACCAACCCTAACGAGCTTCGTTTACTGTGTTTTACACATAACCAGTTTGAGGCGCGCTGGGTGTTTGGGAAATGGAAAAGCCGGCCAAAACGAGCCCTATTCACCCGAAAAATCTAATCAGCTGTCTAAAATCTAGTCACCCGGGCCTGTCGAAGTATCTAAAATTACCCTTTATTTTCAAATACTTAAAGCTTTTTACCTTTGGCACTCTCGTTGCTTTGTATCAGGGTGTAGCAGGCATCGTAACCAAGACGGCCAAGAACCTGCTCTTTGAGAGGAGTCCAAAATGAAAGTCCCTACCCTACAGGTCAAGTCCGCTTTATTCGCAATCCTTACCGCCACCGTGCTCTCCGCATGTGGCTCCAACGGAATCTCCGGAGACCCCTCCGTAGACCTTCCCCAAGGCAACAGCGATTTCGATTTTGACGTTCCTACCGCTCCAGGCGCGACGGGAGCTTATCCGCTCAGCGCTAAAATGGTCGGTAAGTGCGAGAACGGATGCGCAAGCCAAGCGGTGGTTTCCGCTCCGCTTCGGTCGGATACGATGGTCGTCGTGAAGGCGATGGCCATGGCCGCTACCCGCAACGAAGGCACTCCGCAGTATACGAATTTCACTGCGAACTACAGCTGCGTGAGCTTGCGGGTGACTCTGCAAATGGAGCAAAACGGAGTCTATTCCGATTTCGCATCGGTCGATACGGATCGCCTATCGGTTGCCGGCACGACCGGCTGCGCGGGTTCGGTCGCCAGCCAAGACATCGACTTCTCGGCCTACATGTATCCTGGCCATGGCAACTTCAAGATCAAGGTCGAAGCTCTGACCTCGAACGTAAACTGCAAGCAAGCCGAACA